>NZ_JABXJH010000010.1:39246-86629 GCF_013373675.1 Bacteroides sp. L10-4 | reverse complement strand
GATGAGGATATCTATGATGTGATGATTAACAGGTCGGAAGAGATGAACCATATATGCGATATTTACAAATTAAAACTAGCAAGCTGAACTTGCGAAACTTAAATTAATAATCATATTCAACTTGCTTATTATCAATTCATAGCAGCTTTACAAACTCTTCATCAGTAATAAAGCGTTACTTTATCTGCGATAAAGCAGTACTTTAATACTAATAAAGCAGTACTTTAACGCGTATAAAGCGGCACTTTAGTATCGATAAAAAAGTATAAAGCAGAAAGGTTCTGTCTTTCAGAGCATTGCTGCTACCACATTGCAGCAACAGGCAAGTGATGAACAATTCCTGATTCACACAAATAATAGAAAACTTAATATAAAGATGAATTCTTTACTTTCCCGTGCTCTTGAGCTTCAACGTGTTGCTCATGAGTTGATGTATTTTGGCATGGACGGTACTCCCGTCTATTCCGATACGTTTTGTCGATTGAACAAGGAGGTGCTTGTTCAGTCCGATTCCCTTTTTCCCGTTCAAGGTTCCGATGTTGAAGAGGAGGCGAATTTGTGCCTGGCTCTTTTGATGGGGTATAATGCTACCATTTATGATGATGGAGATAAAGAGCAAAAGAAACAGGTTGTCTTGAATCGTGCTTGTCAGGTTTTGAGTCGGCTTCCGGCTTCTTTGCTCAAAGTCCGTTTGCTAGCTTATATGTATGGTGAGGTTTATGAGGAATCTTTGCTTCAGGAAGCTCATGCTATTATAGATGGTTGGGGTAAGGAAGTCATGACGGCAGAGCAAGTGGAGTTAGTGAAGGAGTTGAGGAATATTGAGGAGAATCCGTATCCGTTTGAGGAAGTTGAATAGGATTTGGGTGTGATAAGGAAATCATAAAAAAATAGATAACTTTTATTGATATGAAAGCATGTTTTATGGGGTTGGGCTATATTGGCCTGCCTACTGCGATTATTGCTGCTAAACACGGAATTCAGATTATCGGGGTTGATATTAATCCCAAAGTTGTAGAAATGACTAATCAGGGTAAGTTGCATATCATTGAGCCAGGTATGCAGGAGCTTCTTCAAGAAGTCGTTACTACCGGTCAGTTGAAGGCTTCTACAACTCCGGAAGTGAGTGATGCCTATTTTATGGTGGTGCCTACTCCTTTTAAGGGAAATCATGAGCCTGATATTTCTTACGTGGAAGCTGCTACCCGTGCCGTAATACCTTTGTTGAAAGAGGGAGATTTGTATGTCATAGAATCTACATCACCGGTAGGTACTACTGATAAAATGTGTGATTTGATATTTGGATTACGTCCGGAATTGAGAGATAAAATTTATATTGCTTATTGTCCGGAGCGTGTTCTTCCAGGGAACGTCATTTATGAGTTAGTTCATAATGATCGAGTTATTGGCGGTCTGAATGAAGCTTCTACAGATAAGGCCATTGAGTTTTATAGTAGGTTTGTACAAGGAACACTCCATCGCACTAATTGTAAAACGGCAGAAATGTGTAAACTGACAGAAAACTCCTCCCGTGATGTACAGATAGCTTTTGCCAATGAACTCTCTCTGATTTGTGACAAAGCAGGAATCAATGTCTGGGAATTGATAAACTTGGCGAACAAACATCCTCGTGTGAATATCCTTCAACCAGGTTGTGGTGTTGGAGGACATTGTATAGCGGTTGATCCTTATTTCATTACGGCAGAATTTCCTATGGAATCTAAAATCATATCTACCGCTCGCGAAATCAATAACTATAAAGCATTCTGGTGTGCAGAGAAAGTGCAGAATGCCATGTTGAAGTTTGAATTGGAATATCATCGTAAACCTATCATTGCCATGATGGGACTGGCCTTTAAACCCGATATTGATGATTTGCGTGAAGCTCCTGCCAAGTATATTACTACCAAAGTGATGCAAAGCTGTAATAATGCGGATATATTAGTCGTGGAACCTAATGTGCAGGAGCACAACGTGTTTAAACTTACGGACTATAAAGAAGCCTATGAGAAGGCTGATATAGTCGTTTTTCTGGTTGCTCATTCTGTATTTAAATCTTTGCCACATAATGACCGGAAAGTAATTCTTGATTTTTGCGGAATCTATAAGAAATAATTAATCCCCTATAGCATGAAGAAAATTATGTTGGTTTTCGGGACTCGTCCCGAAGCCATAAAGATGGCTCCCCTGGTGAAAGAATTTCAGAAATATCCGGAGGAGTTCAAGACAATCGTATGCGTTACCGGTCAACATCGCGAAATGCTTGATCAAGTGTTACATATATTTGATATTACTCCTGACTATGATTTGAATATTATGAAACAAGGGCAGGATTTATATGATGTGACAGCCCGTGTTTTGACGGGGATGCGGGATGTCTTGAAAGAGGCACAGCCGGATGTTGTTTTGGTTCATGGTGATACAACCACTTCTACGGCTTCGGCATTGGCTGCTTTTTATCAGCAGATTCCGGTGGGGCATGTAGAGGCGGGACTTCGTACTCATAATATTTATAGTCCTTGGCCAGAGGAGATGAATCGGCTGATAACAGGACGCATTGCTACTTATCATTTTTCTCCCACACCGTTAAGCCGACAGAATCTGTTGGATGAAGGGGTAAAGGAATCTTCTATTATTGTGACCGGAAATACGGTAATAGATGCACTCTACATGGTTGTAGATAAGATAAAGAGCGATAAGAAACTTGATGAAGAATTGGAAGGTGTTTTGAGAACTTCCGGTTATGACATTAACCGTTTGCAGGATGGAAAGAGATTAGTTTTGATAACAGGTCATCGTCGTGAAAATTTCGGTGACGGATTCATGTCTATGTGTAAGGCTATTCAGTCTCTTACAAAACGATATCCCGATGTTGACTTTGTTTATCCGATGCATTTGAATCCCAATGTTCGCAAACCCATTCATGAAGTATTTGGTGAGGATTTATCCAATTTAGGAAATATGTTTTTTATAGAGCCTTTGGAGTATCTCTCTTTTGTTTATCTGATGGAGAAATCTACTATTGTTCTGACAGACAGTGGTGGTATTCAGGAAGAAGCTCCCGGACTTGGGAAGCCGGTACTTGTGATGCGTGATACGACGGAACGTCCGGAGGCATTGGAAGCTGGTACGGTGAAGTTGGTGGGAACAAATTATGATAAGATTGTAAATGAGGTCTCTGCTTTGCTGGATGATGAGGCGCATTATGAGGAAATGAGTAAGGCGGTAAATCCTTATGGGGATGGGAAGGCTTGTGCCCGTATTGTAAATATGTTTATACTGAAATGATATATGTTGTAGCCTTTATCCTGATTCTCTATAGTTGGATACTCGTTGATTTGAAACATTATAGAAAGCTTTCTTCTGTATGTATATGTGTAATAATCGTATTTTTGATTTTAATTGCCGGATTAAGATATAGAGTTGGAGGTGATTCTTTACATTATATAGATACATATACTTCAATGCCTACATGGAAAAATTGGGAATTCTTTAGTTTTGATGAAGGATATGGTCCATTATGGTATTTATTTTGTGCGATATCTAAAACGTTAGGTGCTGATTTTGTATACCTTCAATTATTACATGCTATAATAGTAAATCTTACTTTTTTGTATGTATTTAAGAAGCGAAGTGTAAATGTAATATCTTGTTTTCTGATATATTTTCTAATATATTATATTTATTATAATATGGAGATATTACGTGAGGCATTAGCTGTTTGTATTTTTTGTTTTAATATTTCTAATCTTATAGAAAAAAGATATTTTAGATACTATTTAGGATGTCTTTTTTCTATAGGTTTTCATTTTTCAGCATTGGTGTTGTTAGTTTTTCCTTTGCTGAATTACTTATTAAAGGCAAAATATGCCAACTGGTTATTAGGAATAGGGGGAGGAATTGTTCTGCTCGTTTTTTTTTATATCCTACCTAATCACTATATGATTTTTATGGATTTTATGCCTATTATAGGATTGAAATTGAAATCTTATTCTACATTGGAAATGAATAATGTATTGGGTATTATGTATTATGCAATTTCTTTTGTGGCATTTTTGGGTTTTTATTTGATTGCAAATAAAAATGGATTTATGAGTAAGCAGGATAATTGTATAATGAAGATGTTACTTCTGTTTTTGTTTTTAGGAGCAATGAATCAAGGATTAATGAGAATCGCAAATTATTTGATTCCATTTGCAATTCCATATGTAGTAAATGTTGGCTATTCTTTGATTACAATGGAAAAATTTGCTTATAATAAAATATTATTTATAGGGTGTTTCGCTTTTTTGATATTTCAAAAAAGTTATTATTATTTGGCTGATACTTCTCATTTAGCAGTTCATACAAGACAATATGAGTTATGGTATCCTTATGAATCAGTCTTTAAGCCTATTAAACATACTCATAGAGAGTTGATTTTCTATAATGCGATGTATAATCAATCTGTAATAAGAACAAGTGGAGAATAATAGTATTAAAAAAAATATTATTTATAGTGCTATCTTGACAACAAGTAATTATGTAATACAGTTAGTTACTTTTCCGTATTTATCTCGTATATTGGGGGTAGAAAATATTGGAATAGTAAATTTTGTAGATGGAGTTGTAAATTATTTCATAATGATTTCAATGTTGGGATTGAATATATTAGGTATTCGTGAAGTGGCTAAAGCCTCTAATGATATTAGTAAAAGGAATAGTATATTCTCCGTTTTGTTTTCTATAAATTTGTGTTTCACTATTATTGTAACTTTAATATATATTAGTTTGATATATTTGGTACCACAATTTTATGAAAAACGTGATTTGTTGTTATTAGGTATATTTAAATTGTTGTTCAACTTGTTTTTAATAGAATGGTTTTACAAAGGAATTGAAAACTTTAAATATATAACTGCACGCACTTTAGTATTGAGGATTATTTATCTTTTTTCGTTGTTTATTTTTGTGAAAAATCGTAATGATATATATGTTTATTATATCATAACAGTTTTGCTCGTTGTTTTTAATGCTGTTGTGAACTGGATTTATTCGCAAAGATTTGTATTATATAGTTGGGCACATGTTAGAACATTTAAATTATATATAAAACCCTATATCTATCTAGGTTTTTATTTGATATTAACCTCTGCTTATACTACATTTAATGTTATATATTTGGGATTCGTTTCTTCTGAAAGGGAGGTTGGTTATTATGTGACAGCACTAAAGATATATATAATAATATTGGGATTATTTACTTCTTTGACAAATGTGATGATGCCTCGTATGTCAGCTTTGTTGTCTAATGGTAGTGTAATCGAATTTAGAAAGAAAATAAATGCTACATATTGGTTGTTTTTTTCGGTTAGCATACCTCTTGTATTTGCAATCATACCATTGTCTGATGCTATTATAGCTATTATTGCAGGAAATGGATATGAAGGGGCTGTATTACCTATGCAATTGATTGTTCCTTTGATACTGATAGTTGGAATAGCTCAAGTGTTCGTGTCTCAAATTCTTATACCTCTTAAAAGAGATGCTGTTATTTTAAAAATAGCTGTAGTTGGGGCAGTTGTAGGATTATCATTTAATTTGACTTTAGTAAGTAATTTAGCTTCTGTAGGTACGGCAATTACATTATTGTGCTCTGAACTTTCGGTTACTATTTTTCTTTTTTGCTATATGTTCCGGCATAGATTGTTATTTATACCTATTAATAGTATAAAATTGAATGTGTTTTATTCAATTCCATATTGGATTATTGTTGTTCTTCTGAAGGGAATATTGACTGATAATTGGCAAATATTATTATTATCTTTTGTTCTTTGCTGTATGTATTTTTTGTTGTCTCAGTTTTTCTTTATTAAGAATCCATGGATTGTATCTTTTGTTCAAAATTATATTAAGTATAAAAATAGTAAGTGATGACAAATAGAACTCATGTTATTGCATTTTATTTACCACAATTTCATCCGACAAAAGACAATGATAGATGGTGGGGGAAAGGATTTACCGAGTGGACTAATGTAGGAAAAGCTCGTTCGTTATATCCAGGACATTATCAACCTAGAGTGCCAGCTGATTTGGGATATTATGATTTGAGATTGCCTGAAGTTAGAAAAGAACAAGCAGTTCTTGCTCGAAAAGCTGGAATTGAAGCTTTTTGCTATTATCATTATTGGTTTGGAGAAGGAAAGCAAGAGCTTGATTATCCATTTAAGGAGGTTCTAAGGCTTAATGAGCCAGATTTTCCTTTTTGCTTGTGTTGGGCTAATGAATCATGGCATGCAAAATTTTGGAATAAAGATGGAACTTGTCAGAAGAATTTGCTAATAGAACAGCGGTATCTAGGGGTAGAGGATTATATACTTCATTTTAAATCTTTGTTGCCTGCTTTTAAAGATAAACGTTACTTTAAGATAGATGGTAAGCCGGTATTTATGATATATAGGCCTTTTGAGTTTCTTGATGTAGCCAATTTTATATCTGTGTGGAAAGATTTTGCAAAAAAAAATGATATAGGTGATATTTATTTTATTGCCCAAGCAACAATACGCTCAGATATAGATAAAATGCTTTCATTAGGTTTCAATGCTGTTAATTATGTGGGACTATGGGAATGGAAGACTGATAATCTTTTTTTGAATAAACTTAAAAGACGTTTCTGCTCTGATATATTAAAAATTCCATATATCCATAAATATTCGGATATGGTAAGAAAAATGTCTTTGATGAATCGTGAATATGAAGATGTAAAGGTCTTTCCAACAATAATACCTAATTGGGATCATACTCCAAGAAGTGGTACTGGTGGATATATTTTGCATGGTTCAACTCCAGATTTATTTCGAAAGCATGTTAATTCGATTTTATATAATATGAAAAATAAGCCTCAAGAACAGAAATATGTTTTTTTGAAGTCTTGGAATGAATGGGGAGAAGGAAATTATATGGAGCCTGATTTGAAGTATGGTTTAGAATACATAAATGTTTTATCGCAAGAGTTGAAAAATGAAAAGTAAAGTAATATTAACAATGATATATGATATCAAGTTATTTCCACCAGTGATATCTATATGTAACATATTGTCGGAATTAAATTATGAAATAGTATATATCGGTGGTTGTTCGAATGTGGCCATTGAAAGGGCATTGATAGAAAAAAATCATGTAAAATTCTATAAGACACCATTGTATGGTGGAAATGGAATGCAACGAATAATTCAACAGTGGAAATATCGAAAGCAAGTATTGAAAGTATTGAAAACTGAGTATAGCTCCAAAAATACATTTTTGTGGTTGTTACATTCTGAAACAGTCAGTCTATTTTCTGGTGTATTAGAACGTTATAATACGATATCTCATTTGTTTGAATTTAAGAATCCATCACAAAAATGGGCATACAAACTATTAAATCCTTTTTCTTCTTTTGAGGATAATTTAAAGAAGTCGAAGAAAATTATTTGCTGTGAGTATAATAGGGCTCATATCACTAAGGCTATTTATAACTTAGAAAAATTACCTTATATATTGCCCAATAAGCCTTATAATAAACAATCGGAGGAATCGGTAGTATTGCCTCTTTCTATACAGGAAATAGTAGCAAAATACAAGAACAAGAAAATTATATTGTATCAAGGTATTTTTATTGCTGAAAGAAAAGTTGATGATTTTATAGAGGCTGTAAATTTATTGCCAAATGATTATGTCTTGTTTCTTATGGGGGGAGGAACTTCTTTATATGATGAGTTAAAAAATAAATATCAAAGTGATAGAATAGTTTTTTTGCCATTTTTAGCCCCTCCTTTGCATTTAGAAATAACCAAATTGGCACATATAGGAATACTTGTGTATATAGTAAATGGAGTTCCTATTAATCATGCAATTAATGTATTGTATTGTGCTCCGAATAAGCTTTATGAATATTCTAAATTTGGAATTCCAATGGTTGCCAATGATTTACCAGCATTGAATATGGCTTTTTATCAAAACAAAGCAGGGGTTTGTTTGCGGTCATTATCTGCAAAAGAAATTAGTGAAGCAATACTTAAAATTGATTCTGATTATGAGGGATATTCTCAATCATCTTATCAATTATATAATAGTATTGATATGGTTGATCTTGTAAATAGTATCGTAAGTGATGAAGGTTGAACTTTGGGGAACATATCCTCCTCCAATTGGTGGAGTTTCCATTCATATATATAGATTGATTCATAATTTGCATAAATTGGATTCTTCTATAATATTGCGTAATTTTGGGAAACATGTACCTGATATTTCCTATGTAAAACGCGTGTCTTATCCTTGGATGGAGTTTCTTCTTTTACCTTTTAGAAAGAAGAAAGTGATTCATTTACATTCCAATAATCTTTCTGCATTTGCTTTATTTCTTCTGTTAGGAGGAAGACATAAGGTTGGCGTTACATTACATAATCAGAATCTGATAAGGGAAACCTCTTATATTAAAAGAAAAATTATTCAGCTTTTTCTTCAAAATGCGGCTTTTGTTATTTTAAATGATGATAATTATTCAGTAAAGTTATGTTCGTACTTTCGATGTTCAAATGATAAATTCCATATACTTCCTGCTTTTTTGCCTCCGACCCAATCCGAATATTTAGGATTAAGTAATGAAATACTACTTTTTAGGAAGCAACATTCTTTTTTATTTTCAGCAAATGCTTATAAGCTACGTTATGAAAATGGCATTGATATATATGGTTTTGATTTATTGATACAGTTAGTGAAATCTTTGAAAGAGAAAGGTATTAATGTAGGGCTTGTTTTTTGTTTACCAATGATTGGAGATATGGAATATTATCAGAGATGCCTTTCTTTGATAAAAGAAATGAATATTGACGATAATATTTTAGTTGTACAAAAAGAAATGCCTAATGGATTTGAGGTTTGGAAATTATCTGATTTGTTTATCAGACCTACATATACTGATATAGAAGGCATTTCTGTAAAGGAAGCTCTGTATTGTGGTACTCCTGCTATAGCAAGTGATGTTTGCAAAAGGCCTAGTGAAGCTATTTTATTTAAAAATAGGAATTACGAAGATTTGGAGGAAAAAGTTTTAGCTTTCTATAAGAATCATAATCAATCTCAAATTAGAAATGTCTCTTTTGTAGATAGTACGGTTTCACAATTATGGGATATATACAAATCTGTATAATAATATTATTGATTTTGCATTAAAATAGATTCTGTTGAGTATTAGAAGGTGTTATAAAGGAAATTAATCATGAAGCAAATAATTCAAGATATGAAATCAGGGAGGACTGTACTTGAAGAAGTTCCGGTTCCTCAGGTAAAATCAGGTTATGTCTTGGTTAAAACATCTTGTTCTTTAGTGTCTTTAGGGACAGAACGTATGCTTGTCGAGTTTGGAAAGGCAAATTTGATAGACAAGGCTCGTCAACAGCCTGATAAAGTAAAGCAAGTACTTGATAAGATAAAGACAGATGGTTTACAACCTACATTGGAGGCTGTTTTTAATAAATTGGGACAACCATTGCCTTTAGGGTATTGTAATTCCGGTGTAGTGGTTGCTGTAGGAAATGGAGTTACAGAATTTAAGGTGGGCGATCGTGTAGCCTCTAATGGACAACATGCCGAGTATGTTTGTGTACCTAAAAACTTGGTAGCTAAAATACCTGAAAATGTTTCGGATGAAGAAGCTGCTTTTACTGTAATTGGGTCTATAGGTTTGCAGGGTATTCGTTTGTTGAATCCGCAACTGGGAGAAACCGTTGTTGTAATCGGGTTAGGGTTGATTGGACTGATAACGGCTCAATTATTGAAAGCAAATGGGTGTAAAGTCATAGGAATTGATTTTGATGAAGAAAAGGTGGAATTGGCCCATACTAAAGGAGTGATAGGGGTAAATCCTGCTAAAGGAACAGATTCTGTAAAATATGTGCTTGAAGAAACATATTCACATGGGGCTGATGCTGTATTGATTACTGCTTCTGCTAAAACAGATGAAGTGATTCATCAAGCGGCTGAGATGTCAAGGAAAAGAGGCCGTATTGTCCTTGTAGGTGTGATAGGGTTGGATATTCGTAGGGATGATTTTTATAAAAAGGAGTTGTCATTCCAGGTTTCTTGTTCCTACGGTCCGGGACGTTATGACGAAGATTACGAAAATAAAGGGATAGATTATCCGTTACCTTTTGTACGCTGGACAGAAAAAAGAAATTTCGAGACTGTTTTGCAGGCAATATCCATGGGGAATATTGATGTGAAATCATTGATTACTGAAGAAGTGGATTTGAAGGATTATGAAAAGATATATGGGGACATGCGTAAACATGGTTCTATCGCTTCTATCTTGAAATATCCCGTTGATGCAAAACGAAATACGATAGTTGAGGTTGCTTCTGCTGACTTTTCAGCAACAAAAGGACAAATAGGCATTATTGGCGCCGGAAACTTTACATCGGCAACGATGCTGCCTGCTTTGACGAAAGCAGGAGCGCATATTCGGTATATTGCGAGTGCGCAAGGTTTGTCTGCTAAAGTTCTGGCTCAAAAGGCCGGTGCCATGAAAGCAACTTCTGATTACAAGGAAATCTTGAAAGATGAGGCTGTGGATTTGGTAATGATTACAACCCGTCATAATCTTCATGCTTCAATGGTGCTGGATGTATTACGAGCAAAGAAACATGTATTTGTGGAGAAGCCGTTGTGCTTGAATCAAATGGAATTGAATGAGATTACTGAAACTTATCGGGAAGCACAAAAGAATGGAGTAACATTGACTGTGGGGTATAACCGACGTTTTTCTCCTTTCGCGGTGAAAATGAAACAGCTTTCCGGAAGCGGAGTGAAAAATATTGTGGCAACTATGAATGCCGGATTTATACCGTCTGAAGTATGGGTGCATGATTTGAAAGTGGGAGGAGGACGTATTATTGGTGAGGCTTGCCATTTTATTGATTTATGCTCATTTTTAGCAGACAGTAAGGTTGTTGCCGTATGTATGAATGCAATGGGGGAAAACCCTGAAGAGAATACGGATAATGCGAGTATTTTGCTAAGATATGAGAATGGGGCGAATGCCGTGATAAACTATTTTGCTAATGGTAGCAAGTCTTATTCGAAAGAGAGAATAGAAATCTATACACAAGAAAAGACGCTGGTTCTTGACAATTGGAGAGAACTGAAAGGGTATGGTTGCAAAGGATTCTCTAAAATGAAAAAAGGCATGGATAAAGGACATACTACCCAATTTGCTTTATTGAATGATAGAATACAAAACGGAGGAGAAGCTTTAATTCCATTTGACTCTATTGTAAATACAGCCAAGGCATCGTTTGCTTGTATCGATAGCTTGAAGCAGAACAAGTGGATTGAGATTGAATAATTCTGTGTTCCTTATGAATAAACTTCTTCTTTATTTTCAGTTATTTCATAACATGGGAATAAAGTACTTTTTGTTTCGTATCCAGTATGAAATACGCCGTAAAGGGGGAATGTTGAAAAGAGCATACCCTATTTCTTGGGAGGATAAAGAATATTTGTCATTGGCGGATTGGAGAAAGCACGCAAAACCCTTTTTCTTTTCAAGTAGAAAGAGCGTGAAATTGACCCATACTGATAGTAGGGTACTTTCAGAGAAAGTCAATAGAATGAAGCGCGGTGAATATTGCTTCTTTTCTGCCGTTTGGTACAACCTTGGAACGGATTATGACTGGCTGACAAACCCTGATACGAACTATAAATATAACGCGAATGTACACTGGACGACAGTAGAGGATATTGTGCCTGAAGCAGGGGATATAAAGTATGTATGGGAAAAGTCCCGTTTTTCTTTTCTCTATGACATTATCCGCTATGATCAAAAGTCTGGTGAAAATCATGCGTCTTTTGTATTTTCTCAAATAGAGGACTGGATTCATAAAAACCCGCTTAATTGTGGACCTAATTATAAATGTAGTCAGGAAATATCTTTGCGTGTATTGAATTGGTTATTCGCACTTTATTATTATAAAGATTCGGTTGAATTGACGGAAGATGTTTTTAGGTTAATCATCCAGTCTGTTTATTGGCAAATAAAGCATGTATGTGCAAATATAAATTTTTCCCGGATTGCAGTGCGTAATAATCATGCAATAACGGAAACGTTGGCGTTGTATCTGATAGGTCTGTTATTTCCTCAATTTCCAGAATCTGGAGAGTGGAAAAAGAAAGGGAAAAAATGGTTTGAGCAGGAGATAAAATACCAGGTGGCAGAAGATGGTACTTATCTGCAATTCAGTATGAATTATCATCGGGTAGTGGTTCAGCTTTTGACATGGGCCATTACTCTGGCAGACAGAAATGGGGAGCGGTTCTGTGAAGAAGTATATAAACGTGCTTATCAGTCTGTGAATTTTTTGTATCAGTGCCAGGATGATTTGACTGGCTGGCTACCTAATTATGGCTCAAATGATGGAGCTTTGTTTTTTAAACTTAATGATTGCGATTATCGTGATTATCACCCTCAACTCGATGCGTTACATTATTTGCTTACTTCCGAGCATTTGTATGATCGGCAATATGAGGATAGAGAATGGTATTTGTGCGAGTGGAAAGCAAACCGACAGATGTATTCACCAATAAAAAAACAGTTTGGTTGCATTTCTTTTGATAAGGGAGGATATTATTGTATTCGTGAAAAGGATACTTTTTCTTTTATCAGATGTGGAAGATATAAGGACCGACCTGCGCATGCGGATAATCTGCATTTGGATATTTGGTATCAGGGAGAAAATTATTTGTTTGATGGGGGGAGTTATAAATACAATACAACAGAGAAGTTACTTCGATATTTTATGGGTACGGAATCTCATAATACAATAATGCTTGAAGGACATGATCAAATGTTGAAAGGATCTCGATTTATTTGGTATAATTGGTCGCAAGCAGAGTGGAGTTCGTTGAAAGAAACAGAGGATGCCTATATATTCGAAGGAAAAGTCTCTTGTTTTACTTATTTGAATAAGGGAATGAAACATTATAGAAAGATTGTAAAATGGAAAAACACATGTAAGTGGGAGATAGAAGATTGTATAGATGGTAAACCTCAAAATATGAATATGTGTCAGTTATGGCATACAAATAAGGATAATCTTAGCTTGGAATCAAACGGTGAAACTGTTGATACAGAACAATTATGCTCTAATTATTATGGCCAAACGACTAAATGTAGGCAAATCGAATTTCAGACTAAAAATAGCTCGATAAAAACAATCCTTCAATTTATATAAAATGAAAGTGCTTTATTTCCATCAACATTTTACCATTCCCACCCAAGCGGGGGGGACACGTTCTTATGAATTGGCAAAACATCTGATTTCCAGAGGCCATTCTGTTTGCATGGTTTGTGGTGAAACGGCCAAGCTGGATTTGCCGAACACAACGATGAAAAATGTTCATAGAGGAATGGTCGATGGTATAGATGTGATTCAGATAGCTTTGCCTTACTCTAATAAGGATGGCATCGCCAAAAGGGCATGGACTTTCGTGAAGTTTGGATGGAAGGGTATTCAAATAGCATTGAAAGAAGATTATGATTTGTTGTTTGCAACTTCTACTCCTTTGACAGCCGGTATTCCAGGCATAGTAATGAAGTTGTTCCGGAAGAAAAAATTTATTTTTGAAGTTCGTGACTTGTGGCCTGAATTACCTAAGGCCTTAGGTATGAAGAATCCTTTTTTATTGTGGGGGATGAATATTTTGGAGTGGTTGAGTTATCATTGCGCGGATGCTTGTGTTGGTCTTTCTCCTGGAATTTGTGAAGGAATTAAAAGAAGGAGCCAGTCGGGCAAGCGTATTTCGATGATTCCGAACGGGTGTGATTTGGAGATATTCAAGCCATCTTCACGTGATAATCTTTCGTTGGAGGGCATTTTCGAAACAGATAAAGTGGCGGTTTTTACTGGTGCACATGGAATTGCTAATGGTTTGGACGCAGTGTTGGATGCTGCTGCAGTGCTGAAGGCAAAGCAACGGACGGATATTGTGTTGGCATTTATAGGAGACGGTAAAATGAAACCGCATTTGATGGAACGAGCTCGAAAAGAGCAATTGGATAATTGTCGTTTTTATAATCCGATGCCTAAGAAGGAACTAAATAAAGTTGTTGCATCAGCAGATTTGGGTTTGATGGTATTAGCTGATGTTCCGGCTTTTTACTATGGAACTTCACCTAATAAGTTTTTTGATTATATATCTTCAGGATTGGCTGTCTTAAACAATTATCCAGGTTGGCTTGCTGATATGATTCAAGAAAATAAGTTAGGGATTGTTGTTCCTTCTAAGGATGCAAATGCTTTTGCCGAAGGCTTGATTTCTTTATTGGACGATGATACATACAGAGCAGAGTGTGGGCAAAGAGCTCGGGCATTTGCAGAAGCTAATTTCTCAAGGAAATTGTTAGCGGATAAATTTGTTTCTTTTTTAGAGGAAGTGATTTCTTTTGTATAAAAATCATTGTTGATAACCAATAATATAGCAAAAGGTTAAATAATCAATGTTTTGCCGGTATTTATATTGACTATTTATAGTCTATTGTTATATTTGCAAAATCAATTATTTAACAAAATCTAATTGGTATTAGAAAGGGAAGATATATAATGTGTTGTGTTGAAGTCATTAAAGATAATATTGTTGCTATTCAAACGGAATCGGCAATGAATAAAAAGGCTATGGATAAGGCTATTGATACTTATTTGGATATAATTTTAGATATTCAGAAAAACATACGTAGTTTGAATAAATCTATAGCTGAACTTTATGATTTGATTCATGATAATTTCTCTCAATTAACAAAAGAAGACTATTCTCAGATAGCTGATATGTATAAAAAGCTAATTCGGAATCTGATTGGATTATATACAACTTATCGAACATCCCATTTTTATTCCGGTATAAAAACCGATTTGAAGAATTTTAAAAATGGCATTGATGATTTGCAGGAGATAGGGAATGATATTAGAATATTTATTGTTTCACTTCCTCAAAATAATGATTATAGGAATTTGGTTGGTTTAATCAATAGCTTATAATTGTTGTGCTTGTTTTTTATTCCATTCAGGCATTTCGAAATGCCCTAACAAAGCTTTGTTCTAAGCCCAAAGAAGGTTATGGCAGTGTTGTGAAAGATATATGTAACTCATTTAAGGATAAATCTATAGAGGAAATTCGCATAAATCGGGACATGGTGCTTAATGAAGATAATTTTACTATTATCAAATTTAGAGTGCCCAATAGCGGACAGAAGCTAAGTAAAAAAGATGGTTTCAGACTTATTTATTTAGTTCATAAACAAAGAGAAGAGATTACTTTCTTATATATCTATCCCAAACGAGGACCACAAGGTTTGATTACCCTCAAAGACAATGATATAATCTCCTTATTGAAGGATTATGTTGACGAAAAACAAGATTTAGTATCTCATGATATAGCAGATAATTTGGGGTAATCTTTCGCACACAATCTTATTTTTTTGACCATGTATTCTCATTTTTTTAAGAGGGTGATTGACTTCATCCTCGTGTTTTGTGTGTTGGCTTTGATTTGGCCGATACTGCTTCTCGTTGCCCTTTGGTTGTATTTTGCCAATAAGGGTGCCGGAGTATTCTTTACTCAGGAGCGTCCGGGAAAGGATGGAAAAATCTTTCGGGTTATAAAGTTTAAAACCATGACGGATGAACGGGATGCGGAGGGTAATTTGTTGCCAGATGCCGTACGTTTGACAAAAGTTGGAAGTTTTGTACGTTCTACTTCGATTGATGAGCTTCCACAATTACTTAATGTCTTGAAAGGAAATATGGCTTTGATAGGTCCCCGTCCTTTATTGCCTCAATACTTACCGCTTTATAGTAAAGAGCAAGCCCGTCGTCATGAAGTCCGTCCGGGGATTACGGGCTGGGCTCAGGTAAATGGGCGCAACACCATTTCTTGGTCTAAGAAATTTGAATTGGATGTGTGGTATGTAGATCATTGTTCTTTTCTACTTGATTTGAAAATTGTTTTTATGACGATAAGAAAGGTATTTATAAGGGAAGGTATCAGCTCTGATACTTCGGCTACGATGGAAGTTTTTACTGGAAATAACTAATATCAGAAAATGTATTTATATGGTGCCAGTGGTCATGCCAAAGTGATCATTGATATATTACGTGCTAATCATGAACCGATTGAAGCATTATTTGATGATAATGAGAAAGTCCATCATCTTTTTGACTATCCCGTATTACGCCCGTCGAAGGTCTGCGGACCATTGATAATCAGTATCGGGAATAATGGCATTCGCAGGAAGATTGCCAAGGAGTTGAAGGTGGAATATGGCAAGGCTTTTCATTCTTCTGCAATTATATCTGAAGAAGCTGAGATAAGAGAAGGCTCGGTAGTTATGCAGGGAGCAATTGTGCAGTCGGATGCTTGTATTGGCAGCCATTGTATTATCAATACCGGTGCTTCGGTGGATCATGAATGTCTGATTGCTGATTATGTGCATATTTCTCCCCATTGTACGCTTTGTGGCAATGTGCAAGTTGGCGAGGGGACATGGATTGGTGCCGGCAGTGTTGTTATTCCGGGTGTTAAGATAGGGAAGTGGAGTATTATAGGTGCCGGTTCCGTTGTTACAAAGGATATTCCGGATGGTGTGTTGGCTGTAGGGAATAGGTGTAAGATTATCAAGAATATAGTTTTGTAAATCACGTAATTTTATGGATAAGAGAATTTATCTTTGCCTTGCTCATATGAGCGGCAAGGAGATGGGCTTCATACAGGAAGCCTTTGACACAAATTGGGTGGTTCCACTCGGTCCGAACGTGAATGCCTTTGAGCAGGAACTGGAACATTTTGTTGGTCAGAACAAGAAAGTGGTCGCATTGAGTGCCGGTACGGCAGCGGTGCACCTGGCTCTGCTGGCCTGTGGAGTGGGGCAGGGTGATGAAGTGATAGTACAGAGTTTTACATTTTGTGCCTCAAGTCATCCAGTGACGTATCTCGGTGCTACACCCGTATTTGTGGATAGCGAAAAGGATACTTGGAATATGGATCCTGTACTTTTGGAGGCAGCGATTCAAGACCGTATCAATAAGACGGGTCGGAAACCCAAAGCGATTGTTCCGGTGGCTTTATATGGAATGCCTTACAAGATAGATCAAATCATGTCGGTGGCAGATAAATATGATATTCCGGTTATAGAGGATGCCGCCGAAGGCTTTGGCAGCAAGTTTGACGGGCAAGTCCTCGGAACTTTTGGCAGATATGGCGTGCTTTCCTTCAATGGCAACAAGATGATAACGACCAGCGGTGGCGGTGCTTTGATTTGCCCAGATGAGGATGTCAAGAAAGAGATTATGTTCTATGCCACCCAGGCCCGTGAGTCCTATCCCTACTACCAGCACGAGCGTATAGGCTATAACTATCGGATGAGTAACATTTGTGCCGGTATCGGTCGCGGTCAGATGACGGTGGTGGATGAGCACATAGCACACCATAAGCATCTGTGCGGTCTGTATCGTGAGCTGTTGGCTGATGTGGAGGGAATCACGCTTCATGAGAATCCTTCGGAGTGTTATGACAGCAATTATTGGTTGAACACGGTACTGCTTGACGAGAATCTGCATGTGAGGGGTGAGGAGGATGCCTACCGTGAGACTGTGAAAGGTGCCGTAGGTGGTGCTGCGGGTGTTACGCATGAGTCGGTTAGCGCCCATACTTCTTGTGAACCCAATCGTAATGTGGAAGCCATGCGTATTTGCTTGGACAGAGCCGGTATCGAGAGCCGTCCCTTATGGAAGCCTATGCATCTTCAACCGGTTTATGCTCAGAGTCCTTCTTATGTAAATGGTGTCAGTGAGAGTTTGTTTAAGTGTGGTCTTTGCTTGCCGAGTGGTCCTTACGTGACGGAGGAGGATGTGAGATACATTGTGGATGAAATGAAGAAGAGTATACGATGAAATCTACATAGTATCAATTTTTTATGAACTAATTTTAGAAAACAGCTTCAGTGGGGCTGTTTTTTTTGTTTGTAGGCATATTTGAGATGCTTACCGAGAAGTCTTTCTTGACTTCGGGGGATGTTCATAATGTGATTCTCTGTGATATAGAGTCATAGTTGTGTGTTGCCACTCTTGCTTGAATAACCGTTCTTTGGTGGTGAATAATAACCAATAAACGTTTATCAATTATGGCAGTAGTAGCTTATTTAAGAGTAAGTACAGAAAAACAGTTTCTAGAGAATCAGCGCGAGGAAATTATACGATTCGCGGAAAAGAATGGGTTGAGCATCGACAGATGGTACATGGAGACGGTCAGCGGAAAAGTGAGTAGCAAAGAGCGTAAACTGGCGGGCTTGTTGGACCGGATGAAACCGGGAGACTCCTTGATTATAACGGAGATCTCACGGCTTAGTCGGACACTGCTGGAGATAATGACCATTCTTAACTCTTGCATCAAAAGGGGAGTGGTGTTGTACAGTACCAAAGAGGGGTATGTATTTCAGAATGACATCAATAGCAAAGTGCTGGGTTTTGCTTTTGGACTGATGGCTGAGATAGAGCGTAATCTGATTTCCATGCGTACCAAAGAAGCGCTGGAACGACGGAGGAAGGAGGGAAAGCATCTGGGCAGGAAGAAAGGAGACACGCCCAAAATGAAGATACTCTATGCGAACAAGAGGAAACTTGTGAGGGAGCACCAAAGAGGAGAGTCGTGTGCCGAACTTGCCCGGCAGATGGGAGTGTCACGGACTACGATGTTTCGTTTTCTGAGACGATATTGAGCAATTCGGCTAGACGAAAATGTCACAGGCGGGATTCCTTTTGACATGCTTCGGATGAACTTTTTCTGTATGTAATTTGTTGTGTATACATATAATTTGATAAAACTATGGCTACAACAAAATTTAAAGGACAACCGGTAAAGGTTATCGGTGAATTTATAAAGGTGGGCTCTGTTGCCCCCGATTTCGAATTGGTAAAAACAGATTTGTCTTCATTCTCTTTGAAGGAACTGAACGGGAAGAATGTTATCTTGAATATTTTCCCCAGCCTTGACACTGGTGTGTGCGCTACTTCTGTACGTAAGTTCAATAAACTGGCTGCCGGCCTGTCTGATACCGTGGTGCTGGCAATCTCCAAGGATTTGCCTTTCGCACATGCGCGTTTCTGTACAACGGAAGGTATTGAGAATGTGATTCCTTTGTCTGATTTCCGTTTTTCCGATTTTGATGAAAATTACGGGGTACGTATGGCGGACGGACCGCTTGCCGGTCTGTTGGCGCGTTCGGTAGTGGTTATCGGCAAGGATGGAAAGATTGCCTGGACGGAATTGGTACCTGAAATTACACAAGAACCAGACTATGATAAAGCTATTGCAGCTGTAAAGTAGAAAGATTGGATTTAGGATAAACAATGAAAAAGCGGTGGACGGAATTTTTATGCTCTCCACCGCTTTTTTAAAAGAGACGTATGGAGACGTCACCGGTAACCTGTCGTACGTTTGAGGAGTTCTATCATATAGACTGCCACCCGTTTGAGAAACAATACAAGGAGGTACTCGGCGGTTATCGCGCCTAGAATCAGCTTGAATGCGTTGACGAGTGGTTTCTGTTCATCGGCAATATAGGGTCTCGCCTGACAATAGACGAATCGTCGCTGTTCAATGGTGACATTTACACTTTTGCAACCAACCGCAATGCCTGAGAGAGCGAACTTTAGTGACCGTCGTAGCGGGTACTAAAATCCACACTTGACCTTTCTGATTCAATGCGTAAGATTGTCCGTACGGCTTTCTCTAAAGCCAGTCGCGTCATTGATTGATTATCCGATGCCATGGCTGAGTCATTCAATGTTAAAATCAAACTATTCTACGCTAATTTAAGAGGTGTAGCCGACAAGAAGTTCTTTCTGTTCCGTATCGCAAATCTATATGATTATCCCCACTGATTTGCTACTGACTCTGTACTTTCGTATAAAAAATGAATGAGTTCATTTTATTTTGCATTTCGTTTGCACTATCTTTGCAGCCTGAAACAGTAAAATAGAATGCACATTGGATTGGCTATATAGTTTATTTGTTGAGCACTCCGCCTTGCAGGCGGTTGTGGTACTCTCGCTGATTTCCGCTATCGGATTGGGATTGGGGAAGATACATGTTTGTGGCATTTCATTGGGAGTGACGTTTGTATTCTTTGCCGGCATCATTGCCGGGCATTTCGGGTTGTCCATAGACCCGCAGATGCTGAATTATGCGGAAAGCTTCGGGCTGGTGATATTTGTATATGCCTTGGGTTTGCAGGTGGGACCGGGCTTTTTTAGCTCTTTCCGTAAAGGAGGGCTACAATTGAATATGCTTGCTGCAGGGGTAGTATTCATCGGCACACTGCTGACTGTATTGGGCAGCTATGGATTGGGAGTATCCTTGCCGGACATGGTGGGCATACTTTGTGGTGCCACGACAAACACACCGGCACTCGGTGCGGCACAGCAGACATTGAAACAGATGGGATTGGAGACCAGTACGCCTGCTTTGGGGTGTGCGGTAGCATATCCGTTGGGAGTGGTAGGAGTTATTCTAGCCCTACTGTTCATCCGTAAGACGCTGGCACATAAGGAAGACTTGGAATTGAAAGAGAAGGATGACGTGAACAAGCCTTACATTGTTGCGTTCCAGGTGCACAATCCTGCCATCTTTAACAAGAGTATCAAGGAAATAGGCGGGCTGAACAGTTATCCGAAGTTCGTGATTTCCCGCTTGTGGCGGGATGGGAATGTGAGTATACCTATTTCGGAAAAGATTATAAAGGAAGGTGACCGTCTGCTGGTGATTACCTCGGAGAAAAATACGCCAGCCCTGACCGTGCTTTTCGGCGAGCAGGAGAATACCGATTGGAACAAGGAAGATATAGACTGGAATGCTATAGATAGCCAGTTGATTTCGCAACGTATCGTGGTGACGCGTCCGGAACTGAACGGCAAGAAGCTGGGCTCTCTTCATCTGCGTAATCATTACGGTATCAATATTAGCCGGGTTTATCGTAGCGGCGTGCAGTTGCTGGCTACGGCGGAGTTGACCTTGCAATTGGGTGACCGCCTGACCGTAGTGGGCGAAGCTGCTGCCATACAAAATGTGGAGAAGGTGCTGGGAAATGCTGTGAAAAGCTTGAAGGAACCGAACTTGGTGGCGGTATTTATCGGCATTGTCATAGGTTTGGCTTTGGGGGCAATTCCTATTTCCATTCCCGGTATCAGTGCTCCCGTGCGGCTTGGACTGGCAGGAGGTCCTATCATCGTAGGTATTCTTATCGGGACATTCGGTCCGAGGATGCACATGGTGACCTATACTACGCGCAGTGCGAACCTGATGCTCCGTGCATTGGGATTGTCTCTTTATCTGGCTTGCCTGGGACTGGATGCGGGTGCCCATTTCTTCGATACGGTATTCCGGCCGGAAGGACTGTTATGGATTGGCACAGGCTTTGCATTGACTGTGGTTCCGGTATTGATTATGGGTATCGTCACTTTCAAGTGGCTGAAGATAGATTTCGGAACAATGGCAGGTATGTTGTGCGGAAGCATGGCAAACCCCATGGCGCTAAACTACGCCAACGACACCATTCCGGGAGACAATCCGTCAGTGGCATACGCTACGGTTTATCCGATGTGCATGTTTCTACGGGTAATCATAGCCCAAGTGCTTCTCATGTTTTTCATTAATGGATAACGGATACTGGGGAATGAAGGACATTATCAATTATCAACTATCAATTAAATAACTATGGGAAATATAACTCCGGAAAGTATTGTTAATGACTTGCGTTATTTGCAATTATTATCACGTAGTTTTCCTACCATTGCTGATGCCAGTACGGAAATCATCAATCTGGAGGCTATTCTGAATCTGCCGAAAGGTACAGAGCATTTTCTGACGGATATTCATGGCGAGTATGAGGCTTTTCAACATGTGCTGAAGAATGCATCGGGGGCAGTGAAACGTAAGGTGAACGAAATATTCGGGCATACACTGCGCGAAAGTGAGAAGAAGGAAATCTGTACGTTAATTTATTATCCGGAAGAGAAGTTGCAACTTATCAAGGAGCAGGAAAAAGACTTGGATGACTGGTATTTGATAACTCTGAACCAGTTGGTAAAAGTATGCCAGAACGTTTCGTCCAAATATACCCGTTCGAAAGTACGCAAGGCACTTCCGGCAGAGTTCTCATATATCATTCAAGAGTTGTTGCACGAATCGAGCATTGAACCCAACAAACATGCCTATATCAATGTCATAATCAGTACCATTATTTCTACGAAGCGTGCGGATGACTTTATTGTGGCGATGTGCAACCTTATCCAGCGTCTGACCATCGACTCGCTGCATATCGTGGGCGATATATACGACCGCGGACCGGGTGCGCATATTATCATGGATACTCTCTGCGATTATCATAATTTCGATATTCAATGGGGTAACCACGATATTCTGTGGATGGGTGCCGCATCGGGTAATGATGCCTGTATTGCCAACGTAATCCGTATGTCGATGCGTTATGCCAATTTGGCAACGCTGGAGGATGGTTATGGCATCAATCTGTTGCCGCTTGCGACGTTTGCCATGGATACCTATGCGGATGACCCTTGTACCATTTTCGCACCGAAAATGAACTTTGCCGATGCGGAATACAATGAGAAGACCTTACGGCTGATTACACAGATGCACAAGGCGATTACGGTTATCCAGTTGAAATTGGAAGCGGAAATCATCAGCCGTCGTCCTGAATTCGGTATGGAGAATCGGAAACTGCTGCATCTGGTGGACTTCGAGCGTGGCGTGTTTGTATACGAAGGCAAGGAGTATCCATTGCGCGATGTGAATTTTCCTACCATAGACCCGGCGGATCCGTATCGGCTGTCGGACGAAGAGCGCGAATTGGTGCACCGGATTCATTCTTCTTTCATGAACAGTGAGAAAATGAAGAAGCACATGCGTTGCTTGTTTACGTATGGCGGCATGTATCTGGTGTGTAACAGTAATCTACTTTATCACGCTTCCGTGCCTCTGAATGCAGATGGAAGTTTCAAGCATGTTCACATCGGCAAAAAGGAATATTGGGGACACAAGTTGCTGCAAAAGACCGACCAGCTGATACGTACCGCTTATTTTGACGAGGATGGTTCGGAAGAGAAACAGTTTGCACTGGATTATGTATGGTACATGTGGTGCGGACCGGATGCCCCTTCCTTCGATAAAGATAAGATGGCTACTTTTGAACGCTATTTTGTGGCCGACACAACATTGCATAAAGAGACGAAAGGACATTACTATACCCTACGCAATGAGGCAGCGGTGTGTGACCGCATTCTTGAAGAGTTCGGTGTGAGGCCGGGATCACACTCGCATATCATCAACGGGCATGTGCCGGTAAAGACCATTAAGGGCGAAAAACCTATCAAAGCGGATGGTAAGCTGCTGGTGATTGACGGTGGTTTCTCAAAAGCCTATCAGCCGGAAACGGGAATTGCGGGATATACGCTGGTATATCATTCCCACGGCTTACAGCTGGTACAGCATGAACCGTTTCAAAGTCGTCAGAAAGCTATTGAAGAAGGGCAGGACATAAAGTCTACAACACTGGTTGTCGAATTCAATTCGCAGCGTATGATGGTAAAGGATACGGACAAGGGGAGTGAACTTGTTACGCAGATTCAGGATTTGATGAAGTTGCTGGTGGCATATAGGACGGGGCTGATTAAGGAGAAACAATAATTGGGGGATTAAGGATGAGGGCTTGCTGTTCATCGTTTACCCCTAATCCTTATCCCTTTATCCCTATCTCTTATAATTTCAGTATCGTTGCTCCGCCCTCCACAATGATGCCTTTGTCATAGGTTTTCCCTTGGGTGTAGTAGCGGCTGCCGCCATAACCGCCAGTGAGGAATAAGCCAAAGCGGTCGGTCAGGTGGTATTCTAGATTGACACGTGCTTGGAGGGCATAGAGACGTGCCGGAATGCCGTAGTTTTTGTTTTTGAAGGTTTCTATATGTTGGTATCCCAAATCTCCGCTGATGAACAGCTGTTTGTAGAGCGGTAATTCAAGACCGGCACGGTAGAAGAGGGCAGCGGAAAACTTGTCGCCAAAATCCAGATAATGGGTACCGCCACCGAGGATGGTATAGAAGAGCCGGTTCTTGAAACGGGTACCCACATTCAGCTTGGTGGCATTACCACCAAACAACATCAGTTGAACTTTCGTTTGGGGATTGGCATTGACTAATCCCAATTGGAAACCGTCTAATTTTTCTTTGTAGTAGTTGAATAGCCCTATTTGAAGCCCTTGGGCACGTATAGCCATATTGGCAGCACCTATTTGTAATCCTTGGGCTGTACCTCCCACCACATTGCCCAGGCCGGAAACCTGAACACCGGTCATATCTCCGGCAGTGATGTTGGCAAAGGCGGACATTTGCATGCCATTCAAGTCTTCACCGACTACACTTAGCAGGCCGGCTCCTGAAAAACCTTTGAAATTTCCGCCGGAAATACTGGCGAGTCCGGCAAAGTGTATACCGGAAGCACCTTCTCCGCTGATATTCAACAAGCCGCCTATGGAGGCACCGCGATTATAGTCCCCACTGATGTTTGCCAGACCGGAAATGATGACGCCTTGCGCATGATTTCCGGTGATACCTACCAGTCCCGAGACGGATACTCCGATGAGGTTGTTGCCATTGATGTTGGTAATTCCCGCTATCTGTATGCCTCGCATGCTTCCTCCCACCATATTTGACAGACCTGCCATTTGCATACCGTTTACATTTCTGCCGGTTACACTACCAAGAATATTCATGCCGAGGCCATTCAGACGGTTCATGGAGGAAAACACACCAAGATTGAAGCAAGTGCTTCCTACGGTATCAGTCCGCTGTGTAGAGATGTTTTTCCATAGGGAGATATTGATACCTACCGGGCCATGGTCTGTTCGTGAAGAGCGTTGTTTTCGGAAAGTATTTTCGGAGGATTTTTGAATTGTGTCCGGCTGTACGCTGCCCGGATTATGTTCTTGGGCAAGAGTTGTCCCTGCAAAAAGCAGAGACATAAGGAGGAGTGAAAGGTTTCGTTTCATACTTTTTTATATTTCGTCCGGCCAGGGAGCTGGTTGGCGGGTGGCACGCAACAGAGGGCGCTGCGCATTCACAGACCGGAGGTAATTACTTAGTTTTCGTGATAGCTCTTTGACAACTTCAGGCTTTTCTTGGGCCATATCATGCTTTTCACTGATGTCAGCGGGGATGTTGAAAAGTTCTCGTCTACCGTCACCGAAATAGTACACCAGTTTCCACTCGCCCGAACGGATGGAGCAAGTGGCTCCAATGCCCGGACCGGAAGGCCCCCAACTATTGGGATAATGCCAGTAGATATCACGCTTTTTCATTTCACCTTTTCCGGTGAGCAGCGGCATAAAACTGATACCGTCGCGTTGTTGTACAGTTGTATAGTTGTCGACGCCTGCCATCTCAAGGATGGTGGGGAAAAAGTCCTCTATCATCAGATAATGGTCGCATTGGGTTTGGGGAGCCACGATGCCCGGCCAGCGGACAATCATCGGTTCACGTATGCCTCCTTCGTAGGCAGAGCCTTTGCCGCTGTTGAGCGGATAGTTCTGGACATGTAGTTGTCCGGTACGAGTGTGGGCCGCCAAGCCGCCATTGTCGGACATGAAGATGAGGATAGTGTTTTCCGTCAGGTTGTTTTTGTCCAGATAGTCCATGATGTCTCCCAGGCTTTTGTCCATGCCCTCAATGAGAGTGGCATAGGCAGCTTCTACCGGAGAAAGGCCTTTGTCCAGATATTTCTGGTAAAAACGCATGTCAGGTTGTATAGGGGTATGGATGGCATAGTGTGCCATGTATAGAAAGAACGGCTTGTCAGTCTGCTGTGCATTATCCAGTGCCTTCATGGCCTCTATGGTAAGGGCTTCACTTAGGAAAGTGTCGGTGCCATAATATTTCTCCAGACCGGGTACGGCAGCTAGGGGGCTTCTACCGTCTGTTCTATTGCCGAAATTCTCCTGGCCATAGTAACTGGCAGGTGAACCGGCGGCATGTCCGGCTATGTTCACTTCAAAGCCCATTTTCAACGGGTCGGCTCCAGGAGTGCCTTCAGCACCGAAGTGGGCTTTTCCGCAATGAATGGTATGATAGCCGTGGGCTTTGAGCACTTCGGCCAGGGAGGTGACTTGTGTAGTCCGTTCCACGCCCGGTTCTTGACAAATGCCGTTAACGTTCCATTCCGGATAAATCATGACCGAGTCCGGTTGTTCATGGGTAGTGTTCTTACGGAGAGTCCAACTGGTAACTCGGTGCCTAGCGGCATTCATTCCCGTAAAAAGGCTGACACGCGTAGGTGAACTGATGCTGCATGCATAGGCCTGCGTAAACATTTTGCCTTGTGTGGCCATTCGTTCCATGTTAGGAGTATGGTACGTATCGTTGTACTTGGTACGCTGTGTCCAAAAGGAGAGGGAGGTGTCTTGCCATCCCATGTCGTCCACTAGGAACAGAATGATGTTCGGTTGCTCTTTTGGAGCAGGTACAACATCCCCAGACGGCATGCCATACGCTTCTCCCGCCATGCCGCATATTGGAAGCATGGCGGATAATAATAATTCGTTTCCCATTTGGATAATAATTTAGAAAGGGTTAGATAGCTTGTTGTTCAATGCCCTTTTTACGTTATTCTTTGGCCTCCTGATACAAGAAGCGCTTGATAGATTTTTTCGGCGTTTTTTCAAATTCTTCAGGATAGATTTTCATCTTGAATATTTGGCTGTATGTGGGCAGTTCTGCATTCAGCGCCACACGATTTTCTTCCATGACGCGTTCGATGTCGTCATTGTTCAGACCATGGGCAAAGGCATCATCGAAGTCGGGGTACACCAGACCTACAAGTTTCTCATTTTGCTGCACGATGATGCTTTCGGCTACATATGGCATATTGTTCAGCTTGTCTTCTATTTCTTCCGGGTAGATATTCTGACCACTTGGGCCGAGGAGCATGTTCTTGCTGCGTCCCTTGATGGTTATGTTGCCTTCAGCATCCATTAGGGCAAGGTCTCCGGTGTGCAGCCAGCCGTCTTTGTCAAGTACCTGCATGGTGGCTTCTTCGTTCTTGTAGTAACCCAACATTACATTGTGGCCACGGCAGACGATTTCTCCCGGAATATTTTCGGGGTCGGGTGAGAGAATTTTCACTTCCATGCGCGGTGCGGCCTTTCCGCAGGAACCGGATTTGAAGCGAGTCCAATCCTCGTAACAGATGATGGGGCCACATTCCGTCATTCCATAGCCTACCGTATAGGGGAAATCTATCATCTTTAGGAACTGCTCCACTTCCTGGTTGAAGGCAGCTCCTCCTACAATTATTTCTGCAAAGTTACCGCCAAAGGCCTGTATCATTTGTTCACGTACGGTCGCTTTTATCTTGTCGTTAATGATGGGTACTTTAAGTAACAATTTCATGGCAGGAGTTTCCAGCTTGGGCAGTACACTCTTCTTTATAATCTTTTCGATAATGAGCGGGACAGCCACAATCAGGTTAGGCCTCACTTCGGTGAAAGCTTGGAAAATAATTTTGGGGCTGGGCATGCGGGTGAGGAAGAAGATGTGGCAACCTACGGCGAATTCATACAGAAACTCGAATGCAAGTCCGTACATGTGCGCCATTGGCAGCATGGAGACAATCTTGTCACCGGATTTTAGCGGCAATACTTCGAAAGCGAAAGTGGTATTTGACCACAAGCTGCGGTAGGGTAGCATCACTCCTTTGGAATAACTAGTGGTGCCGGATGTATAGTTGATGACTGCCAGTTCGTCGGGCTGGTCCTTGTGGTAACCGACATGTTCCTTGCGGAAGTTCTTGGGGTATTTCCTGCCGAACATTTCGTTGAGATGTTCTCGGGCATAGTCCAATTTTTCGCTACGGGAGACAAGGATGTAGAAGTCTGTCATCATCATGATGCCCTCCAGTAGCGGCATGGCACTTTCATTGAGGTTCTCCCAAACCTGATCGCCTACAAAAAGCAGTTTGGCTTCGGAATGGTTCACGATGTTGTGTATATTGTCTGCCTTGAATTCGTGAAGGATGGGGACGATTACCGCGCCGTAGGTCAATGTTGCGAGGAATGTTACCCCCCAGTGGGAACTGTTGCGGCCACAAACGGCAATCTTATCGCCTTTCTTGATGCCGCTTGCCTCAAAAATAATATGCAACTTTTCTATTTTCCGGGCTACGTCCTTATATTGCAGGGTTGCTCCCTTGTAATCGGTCAGAGCATCTAAATCCCAATTTTTCTTTATGCTATTCTCTATATAAGTGATAAAACTTTGTTCCATGATATTAATTGCACATTTAGTTGAAGATTGTGCAAATATAAGAGTTTATATATAGAAAGCAAATTTTTATAAGGAAAATAGCTCTTTATGCACACGGCTTTTTCATTTGCAGAAGTTAGAGAGAGTTGTTACTTCGCTCTGTTAGTAGTTAAAGGACTGGACTGGGACAAACACACCGGATTTTTTGTTTGTATCTGCTATGGAATGAGATAAACGGCCTTCCTACCGAGTTATTTAGGTTCAGAAGGCCGTGATATGGCAAGTCCGTTGAATTGTCTGAATTTTTGTAAAAGAATCTCCATGCGTTTAAAAAGGGGATTTATGAGTTTTCTTAGAAAAAAGGCGAAGGGATAATCATCCCTTCAAATACCAGTTGTACATACGTTGTACGCCTTCTTCAATGTCAATCTTATGATGCCAGCCCAATGCATGTAGTTTGCCGGGATCAGTCAGTTTGCGCATGGTTCCATCTGGTTTGGAGGTATCGAAAGCCAAACGGCCTTGATAGCCTACGGTGTTTACAATCAGCTCTGCCAATTGGCGGATGGTGATTTCTTTTCCCGTACCAATATTGATGTGGCAGTTGCGGATTTCCTTGTCGTCCGGATTGAAGGTATCCTTGAAGTTGACGTGCTCCATGACGAAGACGCTGGCATCTGCCATCTCCTCGCTCCAGAGGAATTCGCGCAAGGGGGTGCCAGTACCCCATAATTTCACTTCTTCTTCGCTGATGCCGTATTTCTGGAGAATATTCAGAATGTCCTCTTTGCTGCTGTCGCCGTTGATGCCTTCCACCGGACGCAGGTTCATGTCGTGGCGTACGGCATCCCAGTCACCTTGTTTCAGGTGGTGGGCAAGGTGTATCTTGCGTATCATGGCGGGGAGTACGTGGCTGCGTTCCAGGTCGAAATTGTCGTTGGGGCCATAAAGGTTGGTGGGCATCACGGCAATGTAGTTCGTACTGTACTGAAGATTGAAGCTTTCGCACATTTTCAGTCCGGCTATTTTGGCAATGGCATAGGGCTCGTTGGTGTATTCCAGCGGAGAGGTGAGGAGTGCGTCTTCCTTCATCGGCTGTTCGGTATCACGGGGATAGATGCAGGTACTACCCAGAAAGAGGAGTTTTTTCACTCCGTGACGGAAACTTTCGCCGATGACATTCTGCTGTATCTGCAGGTTCTTGTAGATAAAATCGGCACGATAGATATTGTTGGCCATGATGCCGCCCACAAAGGCGGCGGCAAGGAATACATATTCAGGCTGCTCCTCGTCGAAGAAGCGGCGTACGGCAACTCCGTCGAGCAAATCGAGCTCTTTGTGGGTCTTGCCGACGAGGTTGGTATATCCTTTCTCCTGAAGATTCTTCCAGATGGCAGAACCTACCAATCCCCGGTGGCCTGCTACATATATTTTGGCATTTTTGTCTAACATTGTTATCTGAAAATTTGTTTGGCCATTCAAAGCTCTTTGCTTTTTAAATACAACTTTTTCACGAATTTCATGTCGTGCTCTACCATGATGCGTACCAACTCTTCAAAACTGGTCCGCTTCGGGTTCCATCCTAGCAATGTTCTTGCTTTGGTGGGGTCTCCCAGTAACTGTTCCACTTCGGCAGGCCGGAAATATTTTGGGTCGACTTCCACGAGGACTTTGCCGGTCTGTGTGTCGATACCTTTCTCGTTCACTCCCTGCTCTTCCCAGCGTAGAGTGATGCCTGCCTCCCGGAATGCAAGCGTCGCAAATTCGCGTACGGTGTGCATCTCTCCGGTGGCAATGACGAAGTCTTCGGGAGTGTCGTGCTGTAGGATGAGCCACATGCACTCTATGTAGTCTTTGGCATACCCCCAGTCGCGCCGGGCATCCAGGTTGCCTAAATACAGCTTGTCTTGAAGACCTTGAGCGATGCGGGCGGCCGCCAGTGTGATTTTTCTTGTCACGAAGGTTTCACCGCGACGTTCGCTCTCGTGGTTGAAGAGTATGCCGTTTACGGCAAACATGCCATAGCTTTCGCGATAGTTTTTTGTAATCCAAAAGCCATACTGTTTGGCTACGCCATAGGGGCTGCGGGGATAGAACGGGGTCGTTTCGCTTTGCGGCACTTCCTGCACTTTCCCAAAGAGCTCGGAAGTGGAGGCCTGGTAGATGCGTGTCTTCTTCTCCATACCGAGGATGCGTACGGCTTCGAGCATGCGCAGGGTGCCTACAGCATCGGTTTCAGCGGTATATTCGGGTACGTCGAAGGATACTTTGACATGGCTTTGGGCGGCAAGATTATATATTTCGTCCGGTTGCACACTCTGGATGATGCGAATCAGAGAACTGGAGTCCGTCATGTCTCCATAGTGCAGATTGATGGTACGTTTCTGTTTCATGTCGCGTACCCATTCATCGAAGTAGAGGTGCTCAATGCGGCCGGTGTTGAAGGAGGAAGAGCGACGCAGGATACCGTGCACTTCATATCCTTTCTGTAGGAGGAATTCGGCAAGGAACGAACCGTCTTGCCCGGTAATGCCGGAGATAAGAGCTTTCTTCATAATGTATGCTTTTTGTTATTATGTCTTTTCAGACTGCAATATTCGCTATTTTTCACGAGATGGCAAAATATAAACTATTTCTTTCCCATCACTTTGTCGATAATCAATGCAATTGCTCCGTCGCCTGTAACATTGCAGGCTGTGCCGAAGCTGTCCATCGCTATGTATAGCGCAATCATCAGTGCTTGTGCCGACTCGTCAAAGCCCAGCATGGATTGCAGAATGCCCAGTGATGCCATGATGGCACCTCCCGGTACTCCCGGAGCGGCCACCATAGTGATGCCCAGCATGAAGATGAAGCCTGCAAATAGAGAGAAATCATGGGGCATGCCTTGCATTATCATCAGTGCCAGGGCACATGCCACAATCTTCAATGTACTACCCGACAAATGGATTGTGGCGCAAAGTGGGATGACGAATCCGGCGATGTCGGCAGAGGCACCGTTTTTCCGGGTCTGCTCCAGCGTTACGGGGATAGTGGCGGCACTGGATTGAGTGCCCAGCGCCATGAAGTAGGCAGGCATCATCCGTCCCAATAGCTTGAGAGGGTTTTTGTGGACAAACAGTGCCGCAATGCTATATTGGAATATCAGGAGGAAGATGTGAAGCAGGAAGATTACACCGATTATCTTAATAAATACCATCAGGATACCGAATACTTGCCCGTTGTGTGTCATGTTGAGGAAAATACCGAAAATATAGATGGGAAGCAGTGGTAATATCACTGCACTGATTGTGCGGATGATAATTTCTCGAAAATCGCGCGCCGCATTTTTCAGCACCTCACTTTTCAGTTGTGCCAAGCCCAGTCCCAGCGTGAAGGCAAGTACGAGTGCGGTCATTACATTCATCAACGGTGGGATGCCCACTGAAAAATAGGGAAGGATACCTTGCGACTCGCTGATTTTTTCCAACGGCACTCCGGGGGCTATCAGGGAAGGGAATACTGTCATGCCGGTGAAGTAGGAGAGAAAACCGGAGAACAAGGTGGCTCCGTAAGCGATGAGCGCCGTAATCACCAGCATCCGCCCGGCCCCTTTGCCGATGTCGGCAATGGCAATCGTGACCAGTCCCACAATGATGAGGGGAATGCAGAAGTTCAGGAATTCACTGAAAATAGCATTGAATGTTACGAACAACCGCACCAGCGAAGCGGGTAGGAAATTTCCAAAAAGTATACCTGAAATAATGGCAATGATGATGCGTGGCAATAGTCCGATGTGGAAGTTCTTCATAGGCATTGGTTTTCTGTCTGGTTGAAAAATAGGCTTTCGCTGGCAAAAGTACTATTTTATTTCCGTAATTCATACGAACAAATGCTATTAGCATTTTGTTTCCATGGAAAAATAAGATTTGCATCAATATGGAGAATCTAAATAAAACAGACATTGGACTTGTCGGTCTAGCCGTGATGGGAGAGAATTTGGCTCTCAATATGGCAGATAGGGGATGGAATGTTTCGGTATATAATCGTACGGTTCCGGGAGTGGAAGAAGGAGTAGTGGTACGTTTTGTGAACGGCCGCGCCAAAGGGAAAAGCATTGAAGGCTATACAGACATAGCCGAATTCGTAACTTCCATTGCCACACCTCGCAAAATAATGATGATGGTTCGTGCCGGCAGTGCAGTGGATGAGCTGATGGAACAGCTGTTTCCCCATTTGTCCGAAGGGGATATACTGATTGACGGTGGTAATTCCAATTATGAGGACACTAATCGGCGTGTGGCATTGGCCGAGAAGAAAGGCTTCCGTTTTGTGGGAACCGGAGTTTCCGGTGGAGAGGAAGGAGCGCTGAACGGCGCTTCTATCATGCCTGGAGGCTCTGAAAGTGCCTGGCCTGAGGTGAAACCTATCTTGCAGAGTATTGCGGCAAAAGCATCTGACGGTACTCCGTGTTGCCAGTGGATTGGTCCTGCCGGTTCGGGTCATTTTGTCAAGATGATACATAACGGTATCGAATATGGAGATATGCAGCTCATTGCCGAAGCTTATTGGGTGATGAAGAATCTGCTGGGGTTGGACAATGGACAGATGGCGGAAATCTTTGCTGATTGGAATGAGGGTAAGTTGCGTAGCTATCTCATTGAAATTACTGCCAATATACTGCGTCATAAGGACAAATCGGGAGGTTACTTGATAGACAAGATATTGGATACCGCCGGACAGAAAGGTACGGGTAAGTGGTCTGTCATTAATGCAATGGAGCTGGGCATGCCGTTGGGGCTGATTGCTACGGCTGTGTTCGAACGTAGTTTATCGGTACAGAAAGGTCTGCGCGAAACGGCTTCCAAGCAATTTGTATGCCGACGCTCGCAGGCGGTGTACAACAAGTCGGAGATGGTGAAGGATATCTATTCCGCACTCTATGCTTCCAAATTAGTGTCATACGCCCAAGGATTCGCTGTGTTGCAGCGTGCCTCCGATGCTTTTGCCTGGAACCTCGATTTGGCATCCATCGCCCGCATGTGGCGGGGGGGCTGCATCATCCGTAGCATTTTCCTGAACGACATAGCCACGGCTTTCGAGGCTAAAGATAAGCCTAAACATCTGCTGTTGGCACCTTATTTCAAAAATGAAATGCAACAGCTGCTTTCCGGCTGGAAACATCTGGTGGCACAATCCATGAAAGAGGAACTTCCGGTGCCTGCATTTTCGTCTGCCTTGAATTATTTCTATTCCCTGGTGTCTGTCAAGTTGCCTGCCAATATGATTCAGGCGCAACGTGACTATTTTGGTGCACATACCTTTGAAAGGACAGACGAGTTGCGTGGACAGTTTTTCCATGAAAATTGGACGGGACACGGAGGAGACACGAAATCGGGTACGTACAATGTGTGAGAAAGGGAAGCGGATAATGAAGAAACTAGTGATTGTTATATTCGGCGCTTCGGGCGACTTGACGAAGCGCAAACTGATGCCGGCACTCTATACTTTATATAATGGCGGGCGGTTGCCGGAAGGATTCACCATTTTGGGGATAGGGCGTACCGAGTATACGGATGCCCGCTACCAAGAATATATAATGAGTGAATTGGGTAAGTTCGTAGCTTCCAAAGAGCAGGTGGAAGATAGAATGAAGGATTTTTGCAGTCATCTGCATTACTTGGCATTAGATCCTGCCCAGGTCGAAGGCTATCATCTGCTGGATGGACGCTTACAGGAGTTTACCGGTGAGAAGAAGCCGGATAACCTGCTGTTTTATCTGGCTACTCCACCTTCCTTGTACGGTGTCATTCCCTTGCATTTGAAGGCTGCCGGTCTAAACCGTCCTGATACACGTATCATTGTTGAAAAGCCGTTCGGTTACGATTTGGAGTCGGCCGGAAAGCTGAATCGTATTTATGCTTCGGTTTTCAAGGAACATCAGATTTATCGTATCGACCATTTTCTGGGTAAGGAAACGGCGCAGAACATTCTCGCCTTCCGTTTTGCCAACGGAATCTTCGAACCGTTATGGAACCGTAATTATATAGACTATGTGGAGATTACAGCCGTAGAGAATCTGGGTATCGAAGGACGGGGCGGATTTTATGAAGGTGCCGGAGCCTTGCGTGATATGGTGCAAAACCATCTCATACAGCTTGTGGCACTTACTGCATTGGAGCCGCCTGCCATTTTCAATGCAGATAATTTCCGCAACGAGGTGGTGAAGGTATATGAGTCATTGGCTCCCTTGACAGAGGAGGATTTGGAGGAACACATTGTCCGTGGACAATATACGGCTTCGGGCTCGAAAGCCGGGTATAGAGAAGAGAAGAACGTGGCACCCAATTCGCGTACCGAAACGTATATTGCCATGAAAATCGGTATCGACAATTGGCGGTGGAAGGGGGTTCCTTTCTATATCCGTACCGGCAAACAGATGCCGACAAAGGTGACTGAAATTGTTGTACATTTTCGTGAGACGCCTCATCAGATGTTCCATTGCGAGGGTGGACACTGTCCTCGTGCGAATAAGCTGATTCTGCGCCTGCAACCCAATGAAGGCATTGTATTGAAATTCGGCATGAAGACTCCCGGACCCGGATTTGACGTGAAGCAGGTGATGATGGACTTCAGTTATGACCAGTTGGGCGGGCTGCCTACTGGTGATGCCTATGCCCGTCTGATAGAGGACTGCATACAAGGTGACCCTACACTCTTTACCCGCAGCGACGCGGTAGAGGCTTCATGGCGCTTTTTCGATTCCGTGTTGCGTTATTGGAAAGAGCATACGGATGCTCCTTTATATGGGTATCCCGCAGGTACTTGGGGACCTTTGGAGAGTGAAGAGATGATGCGCGAACATGGTGCTGAGTGGACTAATCCGTGTAAGAATTTGACTAATACTGATGAATATTGCGAGTTATGAAAAGTTATGTTTGTCATTCGGCTACAGCTACGGCACATGCGTTGATTGAACATTTGATTGCGATGATGGAGCGTGAGCCGGAAAAGACCTTTTATTTTGCATTCAGCGGGGGAACTACTCCTTCGCTGATGTTTAGCATTTGGGCTAACGAGTACAAGGAGGCGACTCCTTGGATGCGGATGCGGATTTACTGGGTGGATGAACGGTGTGTACAGGCAGAGGATTATGAGAGCAATTATGGTACCATGCGCCGTTTGCTGTTGGAGGAAGTGGGCATGCCCGATGAATACGTTCACCCTATTTATGGAGTGAACTGCCCGGAGATTGAGGCAAAGAACTATTCGACACTGGTTTGCCGTACGGTTCCGCTTTTGGGCAGATTCCCTGCCTTCGATGTCGTTTTGCTTGGTGCAGGAGATGACGGGCATACTTCCTCTATCTTTCCGGGCCAGGAGTGTCTGCTTTCTTCCTTTCATCCTTATGAGGTGAGTGTCAATCCCTATAATGGGCAGAAACGCATAGCCATGACCGGCTGCCTTTTGTTTGCTGCGAAGCATCTTATTTTCTTTATTACCGGTAAGAATAAGGCGGATGTAGTCCGCAATATTCTTGATTCCGGGGATGCCACCGGTCCGGCAGCTTATGTGGCCCATCATGCCGAGCATGTGGAATTGTTTCTCGATGTCTGGGCCAATGGGGGGAGATTGTCCGACAATCAAATTTTGCAACCTGCTGCGAAATGATGGAAATCTGCTTTTCTTGTAAGTGCCCGATACACCTAAAATAAAAGCACTTCCAACGTTCGCTCACGGAGGAAGTGCTTCACACAAAAACTAAACTAGACTTAACTAAACTATTCTATTGGGGGAGTTTCACAACTCCTATCTGTTCGGTGCAAAGATAAAAAAACATATTTTAATATGCAAAAGGATTCTATGATAAATCGACGTTTTTCCTGATTTTATCGATGGATTGGTCGATTTTTCTAGCTTCTTCGGTCTAAAAAATCCTGAAAAGCTTGTTTGTAGCTGTCACTTACCGGGATATAATTCTTCCCGAATACGATGCGACCACGGTCTATGATGCGTATTTTTTCCTTTTGGACAATGTAGGAACGGTGGACGCGCATGAAACGCGAGGCAGGCAGGAGTTCCTCCATTGCCTTCATGCTCATTAAAGACAAGACAGGCTTGGGAGAGTCCTCCTCGTAGATTTTAAGATAGTCTTTCAACCCCTCTATGTACAGAATTCTACTCAGTTCGATTTGCACCAGCTTATACTCGCTCTTTACGAAGATGCTCCGAATCTCTTCCTTCGGCTGTTGCAGCAATTCGAACCATTGCACAGCCTTGTGGGCAGCTTGCAGAAAGTCAACGTAGGAGATGGGTTTCAGCAAGTAGTCCAGCGCATTGACCTTGTAGCCGTCTATGGCATATTGGTCGAAGGCGGTGGTGAAAACAATGCGGGTATTGAAATCGACCATCTTTGAAAATTCGAGTCCGTTCAGTTCGGGCATCTGGATGTCGAGGAAAAGCAGGTCGACGTGCTTTTCGGGCAATTCCTTGATGGCTTGCACGGCACTGGAATATTTACCGGCCAACTCCAGAAACGGGGTCTTGTTGACGTAGCTTTCCAGAAGCCCCAAAGCAAGAGGTTCGTCGTCTACAATGGCACACTTCAGATTCATATTTTTATAATTAAAATCGATTTATACTCTTTCATGTCTTCGCTCACTTCCTGCTGCCAGCCGTAATGACCGGGATAGGTCAGTTCCAGACGCTTGCGTACCTGTTCCAGACCGATGCCGCTTCCGCTTTTGTCTGCCATGCTTTTGGGATGGTAGCTGTTGGTTATTTCGCAGCATATCTCTCCGGGACTTTCACTGAAGTGGATGCGGATATAGCTGGGCTCGGTAGGGGAGATGCCATGCTTGAAGGCATTCTCTATTAGAGAGATGAAGATGAGCGGAGCTATTTCCGTACGACTGTCCGGCCGGATGTCTATCTTTGTTTCCACAGTGACGTTGGAGGAGAGACGGATGCGCATCAGTTCGATGTAGTTGCGGATAAAGTCCATCTCCTTGTTCAGGGTGACGAAGCTCTGCTGGTTGTCGTACAGCACATGGCGCAGCAACCGACTCAGTTCCTGTACAGCGGTTTGTGCCTTGTCGGCATCGAAGGCGATGAGGGCGTAGATGTTGTTCAGTGTGTTGAGCAGGAAATGCGGGTTGAGTTGGTTGCGCAGGTTTTTCAGCTCGGCTTCCGTGCGGCTTTTCTCGGCTTCCCGGCGGGCAGCGTCCATCTGTACCCAGCGTCCGCTCATCTTGATGGCGGCACTTAGCCCTATGGTCAGTATCATGGAGAAGGCATCGCGCAGGATGAATATCCATTTGGGAGGTCCTATGCGTTTGCTGCCTTTATCATCGTGGGCGTGTGCCTGAAACATGTATTCTTGCCATAGGTGGGCACCGGCGGTGATACAGATAATCAGCAGTGCGTTGAGCAGCAGATACTGCTTGATGCGTCCTTCGAACAAGTATCGTGGAATCAGGAAACAATAGTTTACGTAGAACACGATGAGAAAGGAGAGGGGGATGACACTGCCGTGGCGCAGATAGTCCATCCAGGTGATGTTGAATCCGCTTCGCGTCATCATCAGAAAGGGGAAACCGAATATGATTCCCCAGCCTATGATGTGTATCAGGATTTCGATGCCACAGCGGCGTGGGTTGGGAAGTTGCAGTTTCATCATGACACAAAGATAATATTTTTATATGGATATTGAAAACATCCGCAACGCCTGTAGAGCTTTTCCTTGTTCGCAGGGTGCGGATATGTATTCCAAGGTTGCGGATATGTGTCCCCAGCTTGCGGATGTCTATCCCAAGGCTTGGGATAGAGATTATCTTTAGTTCCGCATAACTTTTCTTCTTGTTGGCAGAAAGTTTCTTCCTAATACATAGAAAGTTCTTTCCTAATGTCCGACAAGAGGAAGACTGGTTATTCGTAGCGTATGGCTTCTATCGGGTCGAGGTCCGCAGCCTTCTTGGCGGGATACCAACCGAAGAACACACCGGTAACGGTACATACGGCGAAGGAGAGGAATACGCTCCATGGCTGTATGAAGATGGGCCAGTGGGCAACACTTTTCACTATCCAACTGGCGCCGCAGCCTATGATGACGCCGATAATGCCTCCAGTGATGCTGATAAGAATGGCTTCGATGAGGAACTGGCTCAAGATGTCGACACCGCGTGCGCCTACACTCATGCGTAGACCGATTTCGCGCGTGCGTTCCGTCACCGATACATACATGATGTTCATGATGCCGATGCCGCCCACAACGAGCGAGATGCCGGCGATGCAGGCAAGCAACGTGGTCATCAGGTCGGTGGTGGAGTTCAGCATGGTGCTGAGTTCCTGCTGGCTGCGGATGGTGAAGTCGTCATCGTCACTCTCCTTCAGCTTGTGGTTGCGGCGTAGTATCCCGGTAATTTCGCCGGTGGCATTGTCTGTCATCTCCTCGGTAAGGGCAGAGGCGAAGATACCGCTGAGATAGGTCTGTGCCAGCAGGCGTTTCATCACGGTGCTGTAAGGGGCGAGCACGACATCGTCCTGGTCCATGCCCATGGAGTTGTAGCCTTTGGACTTCAGCACGCCCACCACGCGGAAGGGAATTTGGTTGAAGCGTATGATACGTCCTACGGGGTCTTCTCCACCGGGGAAGAGATTGTCCCGGATGGTCTTTCCGATGACGCACACCTTGGCGGAGGTCTGTATGTCGGCTTCGGTAAACATTTCGCCGTTCTCTACGCTGAGCTGCCGGATTTCGAGATAATCCGTACCGACGCCGCTCACAGAGGAGGGGTAGTTGTTGTTGCCGGCGATGAGTTGTCCGCTGGAGGAGACATTGGGACTGACGGCAGCCAGGAAATTGGTTTCGTTGCGCAGGGCTTCGTAGTCGGTCAGCTTCAGTGTCTGCATGGCGCTGGGGTCTTGGCGGACACCGCCACGCATGTCGGCACCGGGATGAATCATAATCATGTTGGAGCCCATCTCGGAGATTTGCGCTTGGATGCTTTTCTTCGAACCTTGTCCGATGGCAAGCATCGTGATGACGGACGCCACGCCGATGATGATGCCCAGCATGGTGAGGAATGCGCGCAGCTTGTTGTTGTTCAAGGCTCGCAGGGCTATTTTGAAAAGGTTTGTTCCGTTCATTAGTCTTCCTCCTGTTTAGGTAATGCGGCCAGGGCTTCGGCTGCATTCTGAATATGGGTGTTGATTGTATCGTCCTTGATTTGCCCGTCGCGCAGCACGATGTTGCGGCTGCTGTACTGGGCTATTTCGGGATTGTGTGTCACGAAGATGATAGTACGTCCTTCGGCATGCAGCTTTTGGAACAGTACCAGAATCTCGAAAGAGGTACGGGTGTCCAGATTACCCGTGGCTTCGTCTGCCAGGATAACCGCGGGATTGTTCACCAGGGCGCGGGCGATGGCTACGCGTTGCATCTGTCCGCCGGACATCTGATTGGACTTATGCTCCAGTCGGTCTCCCAGTCCTACGGCTTGCAGGGCTTCGATGGCGCGCCTCCGCCTTTCGGAAGCCGAGACGGAGGAGTTGTACATCAGCGGTAGCTCCACATTCTCCACAGCAGTGGTTTTGGGCAGCAGGTTATAGTTTTGGAATACGAATCCGATTTTACGGTTGCGCAGTACGGCACGTTGAGGCTTGCTCATGGTGCGTACGGAGATGCCGTCCAGCAGGTATTCGCCGCTGGTGGGCGTGTCCAGGCAGCCGAGGGTATTCAGCAAAGTAGACTTTCCGGAGCCCGATGTGCCCATGATGGTGACAAACTCGCCTTCGTGGATGGTGAACGAGACGCCGCGCAGGGCATGCACGGTTTCGTCTCCCACCTGGAAGTTCCGTTTGATATTTTGAAGTTCAATGACTGCTTTGTTCATAATTCTTTTTTTATATTATTTTCCGTTCTTCTTCTTGCTTCCCGGAGGGCCGGGCATGAACGGACTCTTTTCACCGCCGGGAACTTCCCTGTTCATGTCCGGAGCACCGCTGCCGGGCAGGCTGCCGATGGTGGCTTCGGTCACCACTACGGTACCTTCGTTAATGCCGCTGATGATTTCCGTGTTGACTCCGTTGGAGATACCGATTTTCACTGGATGGGCGGTAAAGGTGTTGCCTTCGCGTGTCCAGAGTTTATGTTCCCCTTCGCAGTCTTTCACGATATCATTGTCGCCGATAAGCGGTTTTTCGGGGTTGAAACGCAGGGCACGGGCGGGAGCGCACAGCACGTTTTTGCGGTCGAGGGTGAAGATGGTGACGTTGGCTGTCAGACGTGGCTTCAGTTTCAGGTCCGGGTTGTGGGCGGAGATGACTACTTCGTAGGTCACAACCGTGCTGGTGCCGGTGCTCGACGTGCTGCTTGAGCTGGCATCTCCCAGGCGGATTTGCGTGACTACTCCTTCAAACACGTCATTCGGATAGGCGTCTACGGTAAATGTGGCGCGCTGTCCTTCTTCCACACCACCTATGTCGGCTTCATCCACATCGGCCACAACCTGCATCTGCGTCAGGTCGGCAGCGATGGTGAACAGTGTCGGCGTCTCAAATCCGGAAGCTACGGTCTGTCCGGCTTCCACGTCGCGGCTGATGACCACGCCGTCAATGGGAGAGGTGATGGTGGCATAGGAAAGGTTGCGTTCGGCCTTTGCCAGTGATGCCTGGCTGCTTTCGTAGTTGCTCTTGGCTTTCTCGTAGTTATAGACGGACTGCTCATAGTCCGTTGTGGCGATGAGCTGCTTTTCGTTCAAGGTCTTGTTGCGTTCGTAGAGTTTCTTCTGGTAGTCGTACTCGGCCTTTGCACCGTTATAGGCGGCGCGTTGCGAAGCGAGTTCGCTTTGCAGTGTCACGCGGTCCATCTCGGCAATGAGCTGGCCTTTGGTTACTACGGAATTGTAGTCTACATAAATCTTATCGATGATACCGCTCACCTGGGTACCCACTTCTACTTCCGTCACCGGTTCGATGGTTCCCGTGGCGGTTACGGATTCGGCAATCTCGCCTTTACTGACGGTGGCTGTGGCGTAGGTCACCCCGTGCTTGGCCTTTGCGCCACCAAAGAGGCATACGCCGCCGCCCACTATGACTACGGCAGCTACGGCAATGAGGATGGTTCTTTTTTTGTTCATATATATAAGGTATTATAATTCGATTTTTTCTCCTTGGTAAAACTTCAGTAGCTGCATGTTCAGTATTGCCATGTACTTGGCCTGCAGCGTTTCCTGCTGTGCGTTGAGCAGATTACTCTTTTCCGTCAGCAGTTCTACGGTATTCTTCATGCCCAGGTTGAACTGTTCCCGGATTAGCTCATAGCTGATCTGCGTACTTTTCAGTTTCTCCGTAGCAGCGACGTAGCGTTGCTGTGCGCTGTTGGCATCGAGCCAGAGGGTTTCGACGGTTTTGTACAGTGCCTTCTGGTCATCCAGCAAGTCCAGCTCACTGGTTTGCTTCTGAATTTTGGCTTTCTCTATGGCACTTTTGGTCTGTCGATTACTGAAGATGGGCACGCTTACGGTGAAGCCCAGCGAGTTGTTCCAGTTCTGCTTTACCTGCTCGCTGAAGGTGAAGTCGTTGCCATTGGCATGGCTGGTTCCGATACCGGCGCTGAGGCTCAGAGTAGGCAGATAGCCTGCGCGGGCAATCTTGATGTCAAGGTCGGATGTCTGTATGTTCAGTTTGCCTGCTTCTATCTCCGGACGAAGCACGAGGGCAGAGCGATAGACATCCGTCTTGGCGGGCAGGGGTGCCAGTACGTTTTCTGTGCCCAGGGCAGGGATGTAGAGGTTCATTTCGGCTTCGCCATCCAGTTCCAGAAGCTGTTTCAGCTGTAGTTTGTAGTCTTGCAGGGTGGCTTGCGCTGTCACCAACTGGTACTTGTCGGTGCTTACCTGCGCTTCCAGTTGTGCCAGGTCGCTCTTGGCTATGCTTCCTGCTTCAAGAAGCTGGCGGGCGCGTTCGCATTCGGCCTGGCTCACTTTCAGGGTAGATTCGTTCACTTTCACGGCTTCGGTGGCGTAGAGTATCTGTACGTAGTTCTGTGCGATGCTTTCCTCGATGCTGTTTTCGCTTTGGGCCACGCTGAGCTCGGCAATGCGGCGGTTCAGTTGCTGCTGTTTGATGGTGTTGAGGCGCTTCCCGCCATTGTAGAGAGTCCAGTTGGCATCAATGCCGTAGCTACCGTTGTAGGAAGTCTTGCTCTGGCTGCTGGTGATATTGTCACCGTCGATGATGGTGTTTGTTTCGCTCTTCGGGCGATTCACGATACGCTGGTTCACACTGGCCGAAAGGTTGGGGAAGAGGGCGGCTTGGGCGGCCTTTACGTCTACCCGGGCACTTTCCGCACTGAGGCGGTTCTTACGGATGGTGATGTTTTGCCGTAAGGCATAGTCGATGCACGACTGCAAGTCCCATAGGGCGGCCAGGCTGTCGGCAGGCTGTTCGGAATTTCCGATAGTCTGCGCGGGAGTGGCGTTTTGGGCGGCCAATCCCATGCAGCTTGCCATACATAGCGCTATCACTGTCAATCTTTTTACATTCGTCATATCTTCGTTATTCTATGGTTTTACATTGGCAAATGTAGCGGAGTGGAGAAAGGATTGCAAAAGTGATAGACGTTGGGAGAATTTTTCTCGTCTAAAATCTTTTTTGTACCGATGAATGGGAGAACTCTTTTTTCTGTTCAACTTTTTACTTTTTTATTTGTTCTTTATATAAAAGTATTTTATATTTGTAATCATTATAATTTTATCGACATGAAACGGACTGCGGTGAATATTTGGCGTTTTTATTTGGAAGGTTTCCGAAGTATGACGTTAGGGCGTACTTTGTGGCTTATCATCCTTGTGAAGTTATTTATCATGTTCTTTATTCTCCGCCTTTTCTTCTTTCCACGGTTTTTGAATACTCCCGTGGTGGGCGATGACAAGGAAGGCTACGTCAGCAATGAGCTTATCCACCGGAGTCTGGGCAGTGACCTTCTACCTTCCCAATAACTCTCAGCAAATAATTTATAACTCATAACACATAACTTGATTCTTATGCTTGAACACATTGACACTTCTCTGATTGACTGGTCGAGAGCCCAATTTGCCTTGACAGCCATCTATCACTGGATTTTTGTGCCGCTGACACTTGGACTGGCGGTAATTATGGGCATCATGGAGACGGTGTACTACCGTACGGGTGACGAATTTTGGAAACGTACTGCCAAATTCTGGATGAAGATTTTCGGTATCAACTTTGCTATTGGTGTAGCAACCGGCATCATTCTGGAGTTTGAATTCGGTACGAATTGGAGTAATTACAGCTGGTTTGTGGGCGACATCTTCGGTGCGCCGCTTGCCATCGAGGGTATTTTGGCTTTCTTTATGGAAGCAACGTTTATCGCCGTCATGTTCTTCGGCTGGGATAAGGTGAGCAAGCGTTTCCACTTGGCATCTACCTGGCTCACGGGGCTGGGCGCCACGATTTCCGCCTGGTGGATTCTGGTTGCCAATGCGTGGATGCAGAACCCCGTAGGCATGGAGTTCAATCCCGATACGGCACGCAACGAGATGGTGGACTTCTGGGCTGTGGCAACTTCGCCGATGGCTGTCAACAAGTTCTTCCACAGTGTGCTGTCCGGCTGGGTGCTGGCTGCCGTGTTTGTAGTAGGCGTAAGCTGCTGGTATCTGTGGAAGAAGCGTGAAAAGGAATTTGCGCTGGCAAGTGTAAAGATTGCCGCATGGGTAGGGCTGTGTGCCGCTGTGCTCTCTGCCTGGACGGGTGATGGCTCGGGCTATCAGGTGGCGCAAAAGCAGCCGATGAAGCTTGCCGCCATGGAAGGGTATTATGAAGGAGAGCAGGGTGCGGGGCTGGTAGCCTTCGGTCTGCTGAATCCTGCCAAGCAGACGCCGCAGGACGGAGTAGATCCCTTCCTTTTCCGTGTGGAAATCCCTAAGATGCTGTCGCTGCTTGCCGAACGGAAGATGGATGCTTTTGTTCCCGGCATCAATGACTTGCTGAAAGGCGGATATCCGTTGAGGGACGGTACCATAGCGCTTTCGGCAGAAGAGAAAATAGAAAAAGGAAAAACGGCCATCGGTGCGTTTGCCGCCTATCGTGCAGCCAAGGCGGCGGGCAATGATGCGGATGCAGAGGTGGCTGCCAAAGTGCTGAAAGATAATGTAGCCTATTTCGGTTACGGCTATATCAAGGATGCGAACGAGCTGGTGCCCAATGTGCCTCTTACGTTCTACATGTTCCGTGTGATGGTGATGTTGGGGGGATATTTCATCCTCTTCTTTATCGTGGTGCTGTTCCTGGCCTATAAGAAAGACTTGTCGCAGATGCCGTGGATGCATTGGGTGGCTATGCTCACCATTCCGTTGGGCTATCTGGCTGGACAAGCCGGATGGGTGGTTGCCGAGTGCGGTCGTCAGCCGTGGGCCATCCAAGACATGCTGCCTACGAGTGCGGCTATCTCTAAGCTGGACGTAGGCTCCGTGCAGACCACGTTCTTTATCTTCCTTGTGCTTTTCACTGTCATGCTGATTGCCGAGGTGGGAATTATGCTGAAGGCCATTCGCAAAGGTCCGGAAACAGAAACGCATAATTCATAACATAATTCATAATTTATAATTCATAACTCACAATGAATACCTATATTTTTCTTCAACACTATTGGTGGTTCGTAGTCTCCTTGTTGGGAGCACTGCTGGTATTCCTGCTGTTTGTGCAGGGAGGTAATTCGCTTCTGTTCTGTCTGGGGAAGACGGAGGAGCAGAAGAAGATGATGATTAATTCTACGGGACGGAAGTGGGAGTTCACATTTACAACGCTTGTCACGTTTGGAGGTGCGTTCTTTGCTTCGTTTCCGTTGTTCTATAGCACTAGTTTCGGAGGGGCCTATTGGTTGTGGATGATTATTCTGTTCAGCTTTGTGTTGCAGGCTGTCAGCTACGAGTTCCAGTCGAAAGCGGGAAATCTGTTGGGCAAGACAACGTATCGCACGTTCCTGGTGATAAACGGAGTGGTAGGTCCGGTATTGCTGGGTGGGGCAGTGTCCACGTTCTTCACGGGGGCCGAATTTTGCATTAATAAAGGGAATATGGCAGATACGTTGATGCCGGTCATCAGTCAGTGGGCCAATGCAGGACACGGGCTGGATGCGTTGCTCAACCCATGGAATGTGGTGCTCGGGTTGGCTGTATTCTTCCTGGCACGCATCTTGGGAGCGCTTTATTTTATTAATAATATCAATGAGGATGATTTGGTGAGACGTTGTCGCCGGGCACTCTGGGGAAATACGGCATTGTTTCTGTTATTCTTCCTGGCCTTCGTCATTCGTACGCTGGTGGCCGACGGCTATGCTGTACGTCCGGAAACGGGAGAGGTGTTTATGGAACCTTACAAGTATCTGACGAACTTCCTGCAGATGCCGGTAGTGCTGCTTGTATTTCTTGTTGGTGTGGTGGCTGTGCTCTGGGGCATCATCCGCACGCTGTGGAAGCCGACATTCGATAAAGGTATCTGGTTTGCCGGTGCAGGGACGGTGCTTACGGTATTGGCACTGCTGCTTGTGACAGGCTATAACAATACGGCCTATTATCCTTCTACCCACGACCTGCAAAGCTCACTCACGTTGGCAAACAGTTGCTCGAGTCAGTTCACACTGAAGGTGATGGCTTATGTCTCTATCCTTGTTCCTTTCGTTCTTGCCTACATCTTCTACGCATGGCGCAGCATAGACAATCGTAAGATTGATGCGAAGGAGATGGAAGAGGGTGGACACGCATATTGATTGAAAATTGAAGTGAGAGAGACTAAGGATGCAGAACTGGGTGCCAGTTTCATCAATCGCAGAATTAGTCTTTCTCTTTTATCGTTTTTTGTATTTTTGACAATGTGATTAATGTGCCAATATGCTAATCGGCACATAAATCACATTCGCACGTTAATTAGCTGCTTCCGCATTCTTAATCATCTGTTCGCTGGCATACATGTATACTTCCACGCGTCGGTTCTGGTCGGCAGACAGACTTTCGTCGTATTCGTTGTATCCCACGCCTTCCACTTTCTTGAATTGGGCTGGAGATACACCGCAATCCTGCAAATAGTTCTCTACGGCATAGGCACGATTCTTGGAAACCTTCATGTTAGCTTCGTAAGTACCCACCTTGTCGGTATGGCCGATGATGGCAATATCCGTTGTCGGGTCTTCCTTCAGAATTTGTGCAAGTTCGCGCAGGGAAGCCTTGGCATCGTTGCTCAGTGCTGCAGAGTTGAAGCCGAACAAAATACCTGCCGCAAAGGATACTTTGACAGCCGGCAAGCCGTTGGCATCCGTTACCTGCTCCACTTGGGCACCTTCAATCTTGGCAGCTTCGGCAGCCTTTTTGTCCATTTTGTGTCCGATGGCAACACCGGCACCCGTACCTACTGCCGCGCCTACTGCCGCGCCAATGGCAGCACCCTTGCCTTTACCTATCAGTCCGCCGATAATGGCACCTGCCGCTGCGCCGGAGCCACCACCGATTATTCCACCTTTTGCTTTGTTGTTCATGGTGCCACAACTGCCCAGCAGTAATGCACTGCACAGAAACAATACTGTAATTTTCATTTTCTTCATAATTCTTTTTCTTTTAAAAGTTGACTTTATCTTTAATACTGCAAATTTATGTATATAATAACCATATTTCTCTTCCTAAAGTTCGTCAGTGCGGTTGTTTTTTTAGAGGAATGCGCATATAGTTACATCCGATGCTTACAATGGCAGGCGGTATCGTCCGTCCCAGCCCGTAGAACACACCTTGCATGGTGATTTCCATCATCATGAACATTTGCGAATAGCCGTCAATGCGGAGATAGTCTCCACCCACGCGGTAGGCATCGCTCTCAGGCACGAAGATGGAGAACACCTCGTTGCCGAACAAGATGAACAGCAACGAGCAGAGGCTGCCGAATACACCAGTCATCCATAGGGTGGTGCGCCATGCCTGCTTCACGCGTGACTTCTGTCCCGCTGCATAGTTCTGGGCGATAAA
>NZ_JABXJH010000010.1:0-39236 GCF_013373675.1 Bacteroides sp. L10-4 | reverse complement strand
GCGGTGCGCGAGAGGAACATGTTGACGAAGGCAAAGAGCGTGTTCAGTGTAGCTACGGGCAGGCCGAGTTTGAAGATGCGTCGGGTATATTTCTTTTTCAGCGGAACGATAAAGGAGAGCCCTCCGAACACGGCGCTTTTCCCCCGGAGCTTGTAGAGGAAGATGCCGAAGACCGTGGCTTCGGACAGCCAGGTGGCAAGTGCGGCCCCTACTGTTCCCCAGCCAAAGCCGAAGATGAACAGAGGGTCGAGGAGGATATTCATTATCAGTCCCGTTCCGCTGATGTAGAACGGAATCTTGCTTTGCCCCGCCGCGTTGTAGATTCCCGTAAAGGCAGCAGAAAGAAAGATGAATGGCAGTCCCGTCGATACGATGCGCAGATAAGTTACGGCGGCATCCGTAATGTGCTGTTTCAGCTCGAAGATGTTCAGGATGGGGCGGGCGAAAAAGAAGAGCAGGCCTCCCCAGCAGACGGAGATGAGCAGGGCAATCGTAATGTTGTGCGAAGCAAAACTGCGTGCATCCTCTTCGTTGCGTGCACCGATGGACTGGTCTACGCTGACTTCGGCACCCACCTTGTTCAGCAGTGCGATGGAACCGGACATCCACGTCAGTATGCCTACCGCGCCTACTGCTGCCACAGACTCGCTGCCCAACCGTCCTACCCATGCCATGTCCGTCAGGCTGTAGGCCATCTGGATGAACGAGGTGGCCATGATGGGCATTGCCAGCGTGAAGAGCTGACGGTTGATGGGACCTTGTGTCAGATTCTTTGTTCCTTGCACATTGACGGGGGTTAGGTAAACAATGTATTGGCTTCTTCCACCAGTCTGCCTGCTTGCCAGACAGCGCGTATGTTCAGTTCCTTGTCCAGAATGAGGATGTCGGCATCCTTGTCTTTCTGGAGCGAGCCTTTGCGGTCGAATACGCCCATGATGCGTGCCGGAGTTTCGGAGGACATGCGCAGAGCATCGCCCAAGGGGATACCTGCTTTCACCATGGTGCGTACAAGTACGTCGCTGGTGGCGATGCTGCCCGCCAGTGCGGAACGGTCGGCAAGCTTGCAGACACCGTTGTCGATGATGTAGTGCGGGTCGCCGGACTCCTTGCTGCCGGTGGCTGCGCAGGAGAGCGCGTCGGTGACGAGGCAGGTATGCTCCACACCTTTCAGCTTGTATGCCAGGCGCAGGATGGTGGAGGGCAGATGGATGCCATCGGCAATCAGTTCGATGGTCATGCCGTCCGTCAGATAGACACTTTCCACGGTGCCTTCGTACTTGTACTCACGGCGTTTATGGAAGCCCGGCATGGCATTGTAAAAGTGTGCGGCATGGGTGAATCCGGCTTCGTAGGCTTTTTTGATACCGTCGTACTCGGCCTCGGTGTGCGAGGCGGCTACCAGTATGCCGTGGTCGTGGAGGTAGCGTGCCATCTCCAGTGCTCCGGGCAGTTCGGGGGATGCGTCCCAACGGCGGATGCAACGGGTGCTTTCGATGAGTTCGCGATATTCCTTTTCTTCAATTTCCTTCACCAGTCCGGAGAACTGGCTGCCTGCCATCTTCGGGTTAAGGTAGGGCCCTTCGATGTGCAGGCCGAGTATGGGGCTGCCGGGTTCCTGCATCAGTTGCTCGCAAAGGGCGGCTGCCTGGTGCAGCTTGTCGAAGGGGGAAGAGGAAAGGGTGGGGAAGATACTCGTGGCTCCATACCTCAGATGGGTGTGGACAGCGGTGCGGAAGGCTTCCGGGGTACATTCCGTAAAGTCGTATCCGCCACCTCCGTGAGCGTGCATACAGACGAAGCCGGGGACAATGTACATGCCTTTGGCATCTATCATCCGGGCACCGATGAGTGCGAGGTCACAGTTGGTCACTTCGAGAATCTTTCCATCGCGTATTAGGACAGAACCTTCGTTCAGCCAGCCTTGCGGGGTGAATATACGTCCGTTTATTATTTGGGTCAGCATTGCATTTATTTGATTATGAGTTATGAATATAATTTTGATATTAGTCTATTTTTTAATCATCGCCTTCTCCGTCTTCGGTGGTGGCGACGTTTCTGCTTGTACTTGCGTATCTTGGTATATACCAGCCAGATGAAGAGCATGCCGAAGACGGCGAAGATGAGCAGTACGATGCCCGTATTGAGGTTGTCGCCTTTCACACGGCTCCACATTTCGAGTACCAGTTCCGTGCGGTCGCCGAAGTCGCGTATCATGGCACAGCGCTCCACGACGCGGCGGTCGGGATATTGCACCGGGTCTATCTGCAAGTTGTTGGCTCCGGGCAGGGAACCAAAGAAATAGCTCAGGTCGGAATGCACGTTAAGCGTGGTGTCGGTTTTAGCCTCCATGATTTCCGGTGTGGCGACGGCACTGACGTAACCGATGGCATCCATGTTGCGCAGTGCCACGGAAGGCTGGCAGAGGTAGTTGATGAAATAGCTTGCCGCCTTCACGTTGCGGGCGTAGCGGGGGATTACCCAGCCGTCGTACCAGATGTTGCTACCTTCGCGGGGAACGGTATAGTCCAGTTCCACGCCTACGGCATCGGCTTCCTCGATGGCCCAGACGGCATCACCGCTCCAGGTGAAGTTAAGCCACGCCTTGTTCTTGGTCATCATTTCCTTGCCGAAGTCGGCTTCCCAACCGGCAATGTTGGGCTTCATCTCCTTGAGGTATTCCTCGGCGAGGGCGATGGTCTGTGGAGAATTGTCGTTCATCAGTTGCTCTATGGTGACGGTGCTGTCGGCAAGTTCTCCGGTGTGGGCGTAGATGATGGCGGTGCCATAAGCATCGCGGTAGCTGTCCTTCATCAGTATCTTGCTGCGGTTTTTGGGGTTCCAGAGGATGGCCCACGTACTTGCCTCTTCGGCCGTGACGAACTTCTTGTTGAAGAGGATTCCGGCCGTGCCCCACATGTAGGGAACGGCATAGTCCTGAGTCCGGCGTTCCGGCTGCGAGGTCTTGTTCAGCTCTTGCCGTATGTAGGGTGACACATTGGGGATGTAGTCTGGCGTGCTGCCGAAATTGCGGTCGATGGGCAGCAGGAGGTTTTTCTTCAGCATGCGTTCGATGATATACTCCGAGGGGCATACAACGTCGAAATCTTCGTGCCCGCGTTCAATCTTGGTGAGCATGATTTCGTTGATGTCGAACACTTGGTAGATGAGGCGGATTTCTTCACCCGTCTGCTGCTTGTACCATTCGGGGAATTCGGCGAGGACATCTTCGTCAATGTAGTCGGCCCAGTTGTATATTTTCAGTACACGGTTGCGCTCTTCTGTGGAACTTCCGCAGGAGACGAGGGAGGCTATGCTGCACAGCAGAATCAGTATGTCTATTGTCCTTTTCATTGTCTTGTTTTGAAACTCCGGGTGTCTTTTTCGTTATGTCATCAAGTGTTCTTCGTCCGTTCAGCACGTTTGTTGATTACTATCAGCAGCACCAGCACTGTCACGAAGATGATGGTGGATAAGGGGCGCAGCTCCGGTGTCAGTCCGCCTTTGCGCGCATCGGCGTAGATGTAGGTAGAGAGCGTCTCCAACCCTTGGTTGCCGATGGTGAAAATCGTCACGGCAAAGTCATCGATGGAGAGCGTGAAGGCGAGGATGAAGCCGCTTATCATGCCTGGAAATATCTCCGGAAGAATCACTTTGCGCAATGCCTGGAACGGTGTGGCGCCCAAGTCGAGTGCTGCTTCGTAGACATTCTGGTTCATCTTCTTGAGCCGGGGCATCACGCTGAGCACCACGTAGGGCGTGCAGAAGGTGATGTGTGCCAGCACCACCGTGGTGAATCCCTGCGATATGCCGAAGCTGACGAATAGCAGGAACAGTGACACACCAGTGATAATGTCTGCATTCATCATTGGGATGGCATTGGCGAAGTTCATCACCTGCCGTGTGCGCGAGCGCAAGTTGAAGATGCCGATGGCGGCAATACTGCCCAGCGCCGTGCTGGCGGTGGCGGCTAGGAGCGCAATGGCGAACGTGTTCCAGATGGCGTTCATCAGCGAGTGGTGCATTCCACCCATGAACAGTGAGCTGTACAGCTTGGTGGAGAACCCCGTCCAGTTGCCCAGCACCTTGGCCTCGGTGAAGGAGAATGCCATAATTATCAGGATAGGCGAGTAGAGCAGCGCCAGCAGCAGCCACAAATAACCGCGTGTCAGAATTCGTGTCATCATATCACACCTCCGCTTTCATTCGATGCCCCGTCTTCCTCGTTGGTGAAGAGGATGGTGATGCCTATCAGCAGTAGCATGATGAGCGAGAGGGCGGCACCGTAGTTCCACATTCCGTTGTAAATATTCTCTTGTACCGTGGTGCCGAAAAGCTTGATGTTGTTCATCGTCAGCAGCTCGGCGATGGCGAAGGTGGAGACAGTGGGCATGAACACCATCACCACGCCGCTCATGATGCCCGGCATGGAAAGGGGCAGTATCACCTTGCCGAATACGCGCGTGGGGGAAGCCCCCAGGTCTTGCGCCGCCTCAATCAGGTTGTGGTCCATCTTCTGAAGTGTGTTGTAAATGGGGTATATCATGAATGGCAGGAAGTTGTAGACCATGCCGAACACCAGTGCTCCTTCGCCCAGCGGTAGGTTCAGGAAGTCGAACAACGCTACTGTGGCGAGCGTTCGTATCAAGATATTCACCCACATGGGTAGGATGAACAGCACCACCATGGTACGCGAGGTGTTGAATTGCTTCTGGCTCAGTATATACGCTGCCGGATAGCCCAGCACGAGGCAGACCAGCGTTGTGATGACGGCTATTCCGATGGAGTAGACAAAGGTGTTCATCGCCTCGGGATGTATCATGAACTTGCGGAAGTTGGCAAGCGTAAACGCTCCCCCTTCGTCCGTAAAGGCGTAGAGCACGATGAGCAGTAGCGGCACTATGACAAATACAAGCAGAAACAGCGCGTAGGGTACCGTCCAGTTGCGCCGGCGCATGAAGAAATGGGATAACTTATTGAGCACTTCCTTCCTTATTAATAGATTGAACAATCCGTATATTTTCGGGCGCTATGGTGATACCCACGCGGTCACTGTCGTCCCATACGTCATTGGTATCAACAAATATATCTTCGTCCCAGTCCGTAAACACGGTCAGGTGGTAATGGTTCCCTTTGTAGAGGATGAATTTCACTTCACCCGTCAGCCGACCGTCCTCTTCGTTGTCTTCGAGGATGACGTGCCGGAAGTCCACTTCCACCTGCACGGTGCTGCCCGGCTCGATTTCCTGCACGGGAAGGCACTCGAAGTTGCAGCCTAGGAACTCTACGTGCGTTTCGTCCACCAGCTTTCCCTCGAAAGTGTTGCAGGTGCGTTCCTTCTTCATCACGTGGATGTCGAAGGGCTTTACCAGTAGACCCACTTCGCGTCCTGCCTCAAAGGCGTGGTAGTCCTGTACCATCAGTTCGTAGCCCTCGCGCGTCTGCACCAGCATCTCGTAGTGTACGCCTTTGAAGATGCAGCTTGTCACGGTGCCCGTCAATTGTGCGGCATCAGACACGTCGAAGATGTATATGTCTTCGGGGCGGATCACCACGTCCACTTGCGTCTGGCAGCCGAAACCTTCGTCCACGCACTCGAACTCGTGTCCGCAGAAGGTGACGGCTTTATCTTTTATCATTACTCCATTCAAGATGTTGCTCTCGCCGATGAAGTCGGCTACAAAGGAATTGATGGGCTCGTTGTAGATGTCCGTCGGCACACCTATCTGCTGGATGCGACCTTCGCTCATCACGACGATAGTGTCGCTCAGGGTCAGTGCTTCTTCTTGGTCGTGGGTCACGTACACGAAGGTGATGCCCAGTTTCTGGTGCATTTCCTTCAGCTCCATCTGCATGTCTTTGCGCATCTTGAGGTCTAGGGCGGCAAGTGGTTCGTCCAGCAGCAACACTTCAGGTTCGTTGACAATGGCGCGGGCGATGGCTACACGCTGTTGCTGCCCACCGGAGAGGGAATCCACGTCGCGGTCTTCATAGTCCGTCATGCCTACCATGCGCAGGGCTTGCTTCACCTTCTTCTCGATGGTGGCACCGGACAGCTTCTTCAGCTTCAGCCCGAAGGCAATGTTATTGAATACGTTGAGGTGGGGGAAGAGGGCGTACTTCTGGAACACGGTGTTCACCGGACGCTTATGCGGCGGTGTCTGTGTGATGTCCTTTCCGGCAATGGTTATTACTCCTTCCGAGGCTGTCTGAAAGCCTGCAATGAGGCGCAACAGTGTTGTTTTTCCGCAGCCGGACGGTCCCAGTATTGTTACAAACTCGCCCTTACGGACAGACAAATTCACATCATTCAGCACGGCCTTGTCTCCGAAGAATTTCGATACGTGCTCCACACCGATGATGCAATCGGACTTTTGCATAAGCGTCTTTTACTTTATCCAAACGAATTAAACAAATCTCAGGCTTTCAAAAAAAAGCGGATGCAAAGTTACATAATTTATTGGGAATTTTTGCTTTACTCTAAAATTCATTTGAAGTTAAAATAATAAGTGGTATTTTTACTGGCAGCATTGATATGGCCGAAGTGGTATGTTTCAGTTCCTCTCCGGCACAAGAAGAAAGAGGCTGATTCCGCCAACGGGTTATGAAAGGTATAAGGATATGATAAAATGATACTATCTCATCTACAAAAAAATGCCTATATTTGCCCACAATTAAATGATTATAGAATCTAAACAAGAAAAGCATGAATTTCAAGAAACGAACAAATTCTCTTTTGGGAGCGTTACTGCTGGTGTGCAGTTTGTGGGCTCAAAACGTGTGTGTGTCTACTCCAAAAACCTCTTTGGTGCTTTCGGCTCCTGAAGGGGGGACATTGAGACACTTGTATTATGGTAACAGGCTTTCTGAAGCCGACTTGCAGAATATTGCCACGACAGAAGCGGGTCACACGGCCTATCCCGAATATGGATTGAATGCTCCTGTAGAGACTGCCCTCGCCGTGAAGCACGCCGACGGCAACATGACCCTCCAGCTTGAAGTGCTGAACGTGACTACCGAGAAGGAAGGGGATGCCGTGACGACCGTCGTGGCGCTGAAGGACAAGGTGTATCCTTTCTTCGTCAACGTCTGCTACCGTGCCTGGCAGGATGCCGATGTGATAGAATCCTGGACTGAAATCTCCCATCAGGAGAAGAAGCCGGTAGTGCTCAATCAGTTTGCCTCCGGTTATTTGCCCATCCGTCGCGGTGATGTGTGGCTGTCCCATCTTTCCGGCTCCTGGGCCAATGAGGGCTTTTTGACACAGGAACCTCTTACTCCGGGCATGAAGGTTGTCAAGAACAAGGATGGTGTGCGCAATTCTCATACCGACCATGCTGAAGTGATGTTCTCCCTCGACGGTCGTCCGCAGGAGAATACGGGCAACGTGATTGGCGCAGCTCTTTGTTACAGCGGCAACTACAAGCTCCGCATTGAGACGCATGATGATGAATACCACCATTTTTTTGCCGGAATCAACGAAGAGAACTCTGCTTATTCCTTGAAGAAGGACGAGCTTTTTCGTACTCCCGAACTTGCCTTGACCTATAGCAATGAGGGACTGAGCGGCAGCAGCCGTAACTTCCACCGCTGGGCACGCCTGCACAAGTTGGCGCATGGTACCACTCCCCGCAAGATTCTCTTGAACAGTTGGGAAGGCGTGTATTTCGACATCAACCAGCAAGGTATGGACCAGATGATGGCAGACATCTCCTCTATGGGCGGCGAGTTGTTCGTGATGGATGACGGCTGGTTTGGCGATAAGTATCCCCGTAAGAACGACAGTTCGTCGCTTGGTGACTGGGTGGTAGACCGGAGCAAGCTTCCGAACGGCGTCGAAGGTCTGCTAAGTGATGCCAAGAAGCATGGCATAAAGTTCGGTATCTGGATTGAGCCGGAAATGGCGAATACCACCAGCGAACTTTACGAACAGCATCCCGACTGGGTGCTCAAGGCCTCTGAGCGTGACCTCGTGTTGGGACGTGGCGGTACGCAGGTGGTGCTAGATCTCGCCAATCCTGCCGTGCAGGACTTCGTATTCGGTGTGGTTGACAATCTGATGACTTCTTATCCTGATATAGACTATATCAAATGGGATGCCAATATGGCTGTCATGAACCACGGCTCCCAATATCTGGCCAAAGACAATCAGAGCCACATGTATATAGAGTATCATCGCGGCTTTGAGAAGGTGTGCCAGCGTATCCGTGCCAAATATCCCGATCTTACCATCCAGGCGTGTGCCAGTGGTGGTGGACGTGCCAACTACGGAGTGCTGCCTTACTTTGATGAGTTCTGGGTGAGTGACAATACCGATGCCCTCCAGCGTGTTTATATGCAGTGGGGAACTTCCTATTTCTTCCCTGCCATCGCCATGGCATCGCACATCAGTGCCGCCCCCAACCATCAGACATTCCGCACCATCCCTCTGAAATACCGCATCGACGTGGCCATGAGCGGTCGTCTGGGTATGGAAATCCAGCCCAAGAACATGACGGAAGAGGAAAAGGCGCTTTGCAAAAATGCCATTGCCGAGTACAAGACCATTCGTCCTGTGGTGCAATTGGGAGACATCTACCGCCTGCTCTCTCCTTATGACAAGCAAGGTGTGGCCTCTCTGATGTACGTGGCTCCGGAGAAGGACAAGGCAGTCTTCTACTGGTGGAAGACGGAACACTTCTGTAACCAGCACCTGCCGCGTGTGAAGATGGCCGGTCTCTGTGCTGACAAGCAATACCGGGTACATGAGCTGAACCGTATAGATAATGTTCCCTTGAACTACGAAGGAAAGAGTTTCAGTGGTGCCTACCTCATGGCAAACGGGCTGGAGATTCCCTATAACCATAAGGTGGACTATCACAAGCAGAACGGCTATTCGAGCCGTGTGCTTTATCTGGAAGAGGTGAAGTGACATAAGCAAAGGTGAGGTTGGGCCGTGCAGAGGTGAACTTGAGCGGCGTAAAGGTGAGGTTTATAGGTACAGTTGGTACAGTGGGTACAGCGTCTCTTCTATCTCACACACGCATGTATATAAGTAATGTACGCGAGCGCATGTGTGTGAAGCAGAAGAGACGCTGTACCCACTGTACCAACTGTACCACTGCTTAAAATGTGAACAATATTAAAACTGAAAGTTGAATTAGTAGAACATTGGTCTATTGCCACGGAAGGTCTTCATACGGAAATCACAGTGAGCCGGTGGGCTTTAAGTAAGCGACAACCACACCTTGAGCAATTATCTGCAATTACCCAGCCACTCCTGGTGTTGTTTTATCTTTTCTTTATCACACTATTCACCACCCGTACAGAGGAAACCAGTTTGTTGGTAGAAGTAAATACATCCACATTCCATATATGGGATGAGCGTCCTTTGTGCAGGATAGTGCCTACCGCTCTTACGGAATCTCCTTCGTGTGCAGAAGAAATATGATTTCCGCTGACTTGCATTCCCACGACAATCTCGTCAGGCTCGCAGATAATCATGGAGCCGATTCCGGCAACGGTTTCTGCCAAGGCAAGGGTAGCACCGCCATGCAGAATGCCGAAGTTTCCCATCAATCCATAAGTCGGCCTACCGGATGCAAAAATTATGCGCACTCCCATCTACTGAACCTTTAGCAGAGCAGCTAATGTTCTTTTACTGATTTTTCTTTTATCATTGAGTAGCGTTCCATCTACATCAAGAACCAATAACTTATATTTCATGGCAACCCGATTTAGGGGTTATTATGCTACAAAGTTAGAAAAATGACTGTTAAAACGGTAATATTTGTATTATTGTTTACTGAAATTTCTTTTATTTATCCTATCTTTGCCCACGTTTTGTTCCGCGTTCTCTATCCGGAGAAACGGATGAAAAGGGAATCGGGTGAAAGTCCCGAACAGTCCCGCTGCTGTGAGTTCTATGCGCGGTATATCATACTTGTGCCACTGTTCTTCGGAAAGAACGGGAAGGCGATGTACCGGGAACGAGTCAGAAGACCTGCAAAACAAAGTCGAAAAATTGTCCATTCGAGGAAAGTGGGCAGTGTGCAAATGGTTTAAGATAATCTTTATTTATTCTATGTCAGGAAAGACTAAGGTACGACTGGTTTGTGCCGTTTTCTTGAGCGCAGGCATATTCCGGCTCTCTGCCCAAGAAGTGGGGGGAGATACGATTACAGGGAAAGTGCATCAGATAGAGAAAGTGACAGTGACAGCACGTAGGTCGCCCAATAAAGTGACTTCTGCCGTACCTATACAGACGATGTCACGTCAGGATATCAGCCAGCTGGGAATACAGAGTATGGCAGATGCTGTGCGCCGTTTTGCCGGAGCCAATGTAAAGGACTATGGAGGCATTGGAGGGCTGAAAACGGTTTCCATACGCAATATGGGAGCCGCCCATACAGCTGTCAGTTATGACGGGGTGGCGGTGAGCAATTGTCAGGCAGGGCAGATAGATATCGGGCGTTTTTCGCTGGACAATGTTTCCATGCTTTCGCTCGCCATCGGGCAGTCGGAGGATTTGTTGCAGTCCGCCCGCTTGTATGCGTCGGCCGGTGTGCTGGGCATAGAGACGGAAAAGCCTCATTTTGATGACGGGCGCAGTGCCGCTTTTCAGGCACGGGTGCGCGGAGGGTCGTTCGGCATGGTCAGCCCCTCGCTGCGCTGGTGGCAGAAACTGGGCAGCCGTACACGCGTGGCGGTAGATGCCGCTTATATGAGGGCAGACGGTAATTACCCTTTCACGCTGGTCAATGGGAAATACGTGACGGAAGAGAAACGTAACAACTCCGGCATCTATTCCTGGCAGGGTGAAGCCACCCTTTATCACACTTTCAAGGATGACAGCGAACTGGATGTGAAGGGGTACTACTTCTATTCCCGCCGGGGACTTCCGGGGGCGGTTACACTCTATAATCCCCTTTCCGATGAAACGCTTTGGGATGAGAATACTTTTGTGCAGGCACGTTATAGGAAGCATTTTTCGCCCCGGTGGAGTCTGCAGGCACAGGCAAAGTATAATCATGGCTGGAACAAATATAAGGATGAGGGCAAGGAATATACCGACGGACATTATCGGGAAAATCACCGGCAAGACGAATATTATATTTCCGCAACCGTTCTCTACCGTCCTTTGGAAGCTTTGACCCTTTCGTTGGCGCAGGACGGGGTGATAAACAAGTTGCGCAACAGTTTGCCGGAATGTCCTTTCCCCACAAGATATACTTCCATCAGTGCCTTCAATGCACGCTACCGGCAAGGATGGCTCACGGCCACGGCCTCGCTGGTGCATACTGCCACTTCGGAGCATGCCGAGAAAGGTACGGTCCCCGATGACTTCCATCGTTTTGCCCCTTCTCTGTCGGTCAGCATGCAGCCTTGGCAGGACGAGTCGCTGTATCTCCGGCTGATGTATAAGAGTACGTTCCGTCTGCCCACTTTCAACGACCTCTATTACTACCGGCTGGGCAACCGTAATCTGCGGCCCGAGAAGGCAGACGAATATAATGTCGGCATCACATGGAGCAAATCCGGATTGTCTGTGTTCGACTATATCTCCGTTACGCTCGACGGTTACTATAATGATGTGACGGATAAGATTGTGGCTTTTCCCACCACCTATGCGTGGAAGATGGCGAACTACGGCAAGGTGCATGCCGCAGGTGTGGATGCCACTTTGGCGGCAACCGTTCCATTGACGGAGAAAATAAGGCTGATTATGTCGGGCGGATATACATGGCAAAAGGCCATTGACCTGACCGATTCCGACGCGAAGAACTATAAGGACCAATTGCCTTATACTCCTCTTCATAGCGGAAACGCGTCCGCCATTGTAGAAACGCCGTGGGTGAATCTGGGCTACTCGGCGGTAGGAGTGGGAAAGCGTTACTATTTGTCGCAGAACATTCCGGAGAATGAGATTGAGGACTATCTGGAACATACGATGAGCCTCTCTCATGAGTTTGCTTTGGGCGGTTGCCGGCTTCTGTTGCAGGCCGAGATTATAAATCTGACCGATGAACAGTATGACGTGATAAAATATTATCCTATGCCGGGCCGTTCGTGGCGGTTGACGGGTACTTTCAAGTTTTGAATAATCTATTTATGAACAACAAAAACTAATTATAAACAATAACAACTGTAATTATGAAAGTAAGAAGTTTATTATTCGGTATGCTCTGCATGCTTGCTTTGGGTGCCTCTTTGGCATCTTGTAGTGACGACGATGACGATTCTCTGGATGACGGCGGGTCGAAGGTGACATTGCCGCAGACGCGTGTCTATATTCTGAACGAAGGCTCTCAAGGGGCGAACAATGCAGGACTTGCCTTTTATGCACCCAATAAGGATGCGGATCTTATCAGTGATATCTACAAGATTCAAAACAATGCCAAGTTGGGTGACCTTGGTCAGAGTATGATTGAGTATGAAGATGAAATATATATAGCCGTTTATGGCTCTAATTATCTGACTAAGCTGAATGCCGCAGGTGTGGAGTTGAAACGTGTTTCGTTTGTTGGTGATAATGACCTCAGTGCTGGTATTCGTTATATCGATGCTGAAGATGGATATATCTATGCTTCCTTCTACGGAGGAGTTGTTGCTAAAATCAATGCGAAAACGTTGGAGGTAGTGGATAAATTGACCGGACTTGGCGACAATCTGGAAGGTGTGGCAATCTGCGAGGATATGCTTTATGTGGCGAATAGCTGTACTGCTGATTGGAGCGCTTATCACAATGACGTAAAGGTGATAGATTTGCGTACTTTCAAGTTGAAAGAGACGTTGACGGTAGGTTTGAACCCCAATGCTTTGGTTGAAGAGGATGATAAGGTTTTTTTGATTTCATGGGGTAATTATGTTGATATTGGCTATTCATTACAGATGATAGACCCTGCTGCCAACAATAAGGTGACGGAATTAGGCAGTGCCACCCGTATGTGTGCTACTGATGATATTCTCTATTTGACTTATTCAAATTACACCAATCCTACCGCTTCTTTTTTTACTTATAATATAAAGACTGGAAAGATGGATGAAGCTTCTTTCTTGAAGGATATACCGGAAAAGTTGAAAACTTCTACGATTTATATGTTGGAAGTAAATGATAATAACGGTGATTTCTATATTGGTACTTCTGAATATACCACGAACGGCACCATTTATCGTTTCAAGAAAGACGGTACCTTTATAGAGCAGTTCGATGCAGGAGGTATGAATCCTAATTCCGCTATCTTCTTCAATTAATATCAATGAAAAGAGGCTGCTTTTTTATCAGTATATTCGCAGTCTTGCTTCTTTTCTCCTGCGGGGGAAGGAGCAAGACTGCCTCTGCTTTGGCCAGCGGTGACACCATTCCCTTACGTTATGCGGAGAATTTTACTTTAGTGTCCTATCCCGGCTATACCCTTGCCACTTTGCGCAATCCTTGGGATACGTTGCACACGCTACATACCTATATACTGGTCCCGAAAGACCGCGAACTCCCGGCACATCTTCCGGCAGGTACTGTGGTACGTACCCCGCTCTCCAAATCAGTCATCTACTCTTCCGTCCACTGCGGACTGATGGATAATCTGGGTGTGTTTGGTAGCATCGGCGGTGTCTGCGACTTGAAGTACATCAAACTACCCGCCGTGCACGAAGCCTGCCGACAAGGTGCCATCGCCGATTGTGGCGACGGTATGAATCCCGATATGGAGCGTATCATCGACCTGCATCCCGATGCCATCCTTCTGTCTCCGTTCGAGAACAGTGGCGGTTATGGCCGTATCGAGAAACTGGATATTCCCATCATCGAATGTGCCGACTACATGGAAACCTCCGCTTTGGGACGTGCCGAGTGGATGCGTTTCTACGGACTGCTCTTCGGGGTTGCGCCACAAGCCGACAGCCTTTTTGCTGAAGTGGACAGTTGTTACCAACGCCTCAAGATGCGTGCGCAACTTTCATCCACCTCGTTCTCCGTTGTCAGTGAGTTGAAAAGTGGCTCGGCATGGTACGTACCGGGAGGGCGTAGCACCATAGGAAGGCTTTTTCAGGATGCTTGCGGGCGTTACGCCTTTGCCGACGATACCCACAGCGGCTCCGTTCCTTTGGCTTTCGAGACCGTTTTCGACAAGGCGGGCGATGCCGACGTCTGGCTGGTGAAGTACAACCGCGACCGCGACATGAGCTATGCTGATTTGGAGGCGGATTATATCGGCTACACCGGTTTTAAGGCTTTCAAGACCCGGAATGTCTATGGTTGTAATACGTTGAAAGTTCCTTTCTACGAGGAGACTCCGTTCCGTCCCGATTATTTGTTATCCGACCTGATACAGATTCTGCATCCCGAAATAGGAGATTTGGGAGGTTTGCGCTATTTTTGCAGACTGAAGGAGTGATGAACACAGAGATACGGAACTTTTGTGAAAGTAATGGAAAACTCTGTGCCTCCGTGTGCTAAATAATGTAACTATGAGTAAAGGCTGGAAATATGGTATCGGGCTGGGAGTAGTCATCTTATTGCTGTTTGCGGGCAATCTGCTGGTGGGGTCGGTTTCGATTCCGCCTGCCGATGTTTTCCGCATCCTGCTTGGTGGAGAAGGGGAGAAGGCAAGCTGGAGCTTCATCCTTTGGGAATCCCGTTTGCCCCAAGCGCTGACGGCGCTGCTTTGCGGTGGCGCATTGGCTGTCTGCGGACTGATGTTGCAGACGGCTTTCAAGAATCCGCTGGCAGGACCATCCATTCTGGGCATCAACTCCGGGGCAAGTCTGGGAGTGGCCTTCGTCATGCTGCTGTTTGGCGGCAGCATCACGGCAGGGGCGTTCAGTCTGTCCGGCTTTTTCTCCGTGCTGCTTGGCGCATTTATCGGAGCCATGCTGATTATGGCACTTATCCTTTTCTTTTCCACGCTGATAAAGAGCAATGTCATGCTGCTGATAACGGGTATCATGATAGGCTACATCACTTCTTCGGCCATTGCCCTGCTGAACTTCTTTGCTACGGCAGAGGGGGTGCAGTCTTATATGATATGGGGGCTGGGCAACTTCGGCGGAGTTTCCCTGCAGCAGATGCCGGCCTTTGCGCTGGTCACCATTGTGGGACTGTTCGGCTCATTATTGTTGATAAAGCCCCTGAACGCCTTGTTGCTGGGAGAGCGCTATGCCGAAAATCTAGGTGTAAATATCCGCCGTGTGCGCAACTGGCTTTTGATTATCACCGGGCTCTTGACGGCTGTCACCACCGCCTTCTGTGGTCCGGTCGCCTTTATCGGCCTGGCCGTGCCGCATGTGGCCCGCATGATATTGGGGACAGCCAATCACAATTCCCTATTGCCGGTCACCATCCTGAGTGGCGGTGCAGTGGCACTGCTTTGCAACCTGATTTGCGTCTTGCCCGGCGAAGCGGGCATTATTCCCTTGAATGCCGTCACGCCCATTATCGGTGCGCCGGTCATCATCTACGTTATTCTGAGCCAACGGAAGCCGCAAGAATTCAACTGATAATTTACGTTTCGGAGAGGGGGGGGACTTCCGGTTTCCTATGATAATAGAACAGACGGAGAAGCACCCTGAATATAGTCTACAATCGTTTGCGGTGAATGCATTGTATATTCCACACTAAGAACATCCATATCTTTGGTTTTTTATTGTAATTTTGCACCCGGTATTAGTTTTAATTTAAAGATTGTAACTATGAGATTACCTGAAGATCCGGTGATGCTGTACAGCTTCATCAACATGAAACTGCGTGATTTCTATCCTTCGCTGGATGCACTCTGTGAGGATATGAACGTAGAGAAAGAGGACATTGTACGGAAACTGAAGCTAGTGGGATTTGAGTATAATCCTGCAAAGAACAGATTTTGGTAAATGATGTTTTTCAAAAAAACAGCTCCCGCCGATTGTTGCCGTAAGGCGCAAGTTGGCGGGAGTTGTTTTTATTAAGCCAGATTGCCTATTTCGTCCAGATTCTTCCGGATGTCATTGTCGGTCAATTCATAATTGACCAAGTCGCCGGAGAGATACTTGTCGTAGGATGCCATGTCGATAAGTCCGTGGCCGGAGAGGTTGAACAGAATTACCTTCTCTTCGCCTGTTTCCTTGCATTTGTTTGCTTCGCGAATGGTGGCGGCAATGGCGTGGCAAGACTCGGGAGCGGGGATAATGCCCTCTGCTTGTGCAAAAAGACAACCGGCATCGAATGATTCGAGTTGTTTGATATCTACAGCTTCCATATATCCGTCCTTCAACAGTTGCGAGACGATGACACCTGCGCCATGATAGCGCAGACCACCGGCATGAATGTTGGCGGGGGCAAAGTTATGTCCCAGTGTAAACATGGGCAGCAGTGGAGTGTATCCTGCCTCGTCGCCGAAGTCGTATTGGAATTTGCCGCGTGTCAGTTTCGGGCAAGAAGCGGGTTCGGCGGCAATAAAGCGTGTTTTCTTTCCTTCAAGAATATTGTGGCGCATGAAGGGGAAGGTGATACCGCCAAAATTGGAACCGCCTCCGAAGCAAGCGATGACCATATCGGGGTATTCGCCTGCCATTGCCATCTGCTTTTCAGCTTCCAGGCCGATTATGGTTTGATGCAAGGTGACATGGCTCAATACGGAACCAAGAGTATATTTACAGTTCGGAGTGGTTTGCGCCAGTTCGATAGCTTCGGAAATAGCTGTACCCAATGAACCTTGGTGGTTGGGGTGGGCTGTCAGAATATTCTTTCCGGCACGGGTCGACATGGAGGGCGACGGTGTAACCTGCGCACCGAACGTCTGCATGATGCTGCGGCGGTAAGGTTTCTGCTCGTAGCTGATTTTTACCTGATAAACAGCGGCTTCCAGTCCGAAGAGGCGGGCGGCGTATGCCAGGGAAGCTCCCCACTGTCCGGCACCGGTTTCGGTGGTTACATTGGTCACTCCCTCTTGTTTGCAATAGTATGCCTGGGGAATGGCGGAGTTCAGCTTGTGCGAGCCCATCGGGCTGACACTTTCGTTCTTGAAGTAGATATGTGCCGGCGTGCCGAGTGCTTTCTCCAATCCGTAAGCGCGCACCAGCGGAGTGCTGCGGTAGTATTTGTACATTTCGCGGACCTTTTCGGGGATTTCAATCCACGCGTCGGTCTGATTCAGCTCCTGGCGGCAGAGTTCCTCGGCAAAGATGGGGTATAGGTCTTCTGCCTTCAACGGTTGCTTGGTGCCGGGATGAAGCGGCGGCATGGGCTTGTTCACCATGTCGGCTTGTATGTTATACCAGTACTGTGGAATTTCCTCTTCCGGAAGAATGAATCTTTTCTTTTTATTGCTCATAGTGGTCATGATGATTAATAATTCAATGCTCAAATGTAGCTATTATTTTTGAACCAATTTCTTTTTTCTTTTGTTTTTTGTATATGAGGGTAGATTTGTCTAAGTTTGCCGCGTTTCATTAATCGATGCATTTATGAAGATTTATCATAAATTCCTTTTGTATCAGAATAAATGGATTCACCCTTACGTACGGATGACAGTGGGAGTAATGACCTTCATCACTTATTTGATGTCCATCCTGCTGATTGTCGGTGTGGTCTATGAGCATGGCTTTACGATTTCCGAGGCCGAGGCGCATCAGCTCCAGCACTTGTATCATGGGGTGTGGATTGCTTTCCTGATAGACGTCACTCTGCGCATTTTGCTGGAATACAAGGATACCCGGCGTACGTTCAGTAGGCTCACATGGATATTGACCATTCTGCTCTATCTGACTCTTATTCCGGTTATTTTCCATCGTCCGGAGGAGGAGGGTGCCGTTCTGCAATTCTGGGATTTTCTGCATGGGAAGACCTATAGGATTGTCCTGTTGCTGATATTTTCCTTTCTCAGTCTTTCAAACGGGCTTGTGCGGCTGCTGGGAAGGCGTACGAACCCTTCTCTTATTTTGGCTGTCAGCTTTCTGATAATCATACTTGTGGGGACGGGGTTGCTGATGCTTCCTCGCTGCACGGTGAACGGTATATCGTGGGTCGACTCGCTGTTCATATCCACCAGCGCGGTGTGTGTCACCGGGCTGACATCGGTCGATGTAGCTTCTACATTCACCCCGACCGGTTTCACGGTCATCATCCTGCTGATTCAGATCGGCGGTCTGGGCGTGATGACGCTGACAAGTTTCTTTGCCATGTTCTTCATGGGTAATACCTCGTTGTATAATCAGCTGGTGATGCGTGATATGGTGAGTTCCGATTCCCTGAATTCCCTGCTTTCCACTCTGGTCTATATTCTGGCCTTTACACTGGTGATTGAAGGGGTAGGGATGCTTGCCATCTGGGGAGACATTCATGGGACGATGGGGATGGACTTGCAGGAAGAGCTGGCTTTTTCGGCCTTCCATGCCATTTCCGCTTTCTGCAATGCCGGATTCTCCACGTTACCGGGTAATCTGGGCAATCCGCTGGTGATGACGGGGCACAATCCTTTTTTCATCTACATCTCGCTGCTGATTATTCTGGGCGGTATAGGTTTCCCTATCCTGGTGAATTTCAAGGATATTATTCTTTATCATCTGCACCGTCTGCGACACTTTCTGCGTACGTGGCATTGGGATGGTAGTAGGCGTTTCTACCATCTGTACAACCTGAATACAAAGATTGCATTGATTGTCACTTTCCTGCTGCTGGTGCTGGGCACGGCGGGCATTGCCCTCTTTGAGTGGAATGCAGCCTTTGCAGGTATGCCGGTGGCGGACAAGTGGACCCAGGCGTTTTTCAATGCCGTATGTCCCCGTACGGCAGGCTTCAATAGCGTGGACTTGGCCGGATTGGGGGTACAGACATTGCTCATTTATCTGTTTCTGATGTGGGTGGGAGGCGGTTCCCAGTCTACGGCGGGCGGTATCAAGGTGAATGCCTTTGCGGTAGTGGTGCTGAACCTGGTGGCTGTGTTGCGCGGCACGGAACGGGTAGAGGTGTTTGGCCGTGAACTGTCACACGATTCTATCCGCCGTTCCAATGCCACAGTGGTGATGTCGTTCGGTGTCTTGTTGCTGTTCGTTTTCATCATCAGCATTCTGGAGCCGGGTACGTCGCTTTTGGCCATTACCTTCGAGTGTGTGTCGGCATTGAGTACGGTGGGGTCCAGTTTGAACCTTACCCAGCAGTTGGGAGACGACAGCAAGCTGCTGGTGGCACTGCTGATGTTTGTGGGGCGTGTGGGACTGATTACGCTGATGCTTGGCGTCATAAAGCAGAAGAAGCATACGAAGTATCAGTATCCGAGTGGTCAGATTATAATCAACTGATAATTGATTTGTAGATTTATTATCCATTTATCCATTAATAGAATGAAATATATTATTATCGGTTTAGGGAATTATGGTTATGTGCTGGCAGAAGAGCTTTCTGCACTGGGGCACGAAGTGATAGGTGCGGACGTGAGCGCCGGCCGGGTAGATAGTCTGAAGGAGAAGATAGCTACAGCTTTTGTCATCGATGCGACGGACGAGCAGGCGCTGTCCGTGTTGCCGCTGAACAGCGTGGATGTGGTGATTGTTGCCATCGGCGAGAATTTCGGTGCGTCCATCCGTGTAGTGGCTTTGCTGAAGCAGCAGAAGGTGCAGCATATCTATGCCCGCGCCATTGACGCTGTTCACCGTTCCGTGCTCGAGGCCTTTGAGTTGGAGCGCATTCTTACTCCCGAGGAAGATGCTGCACGCGGGCTGGTGCAGTTGCTGGAATTCGGTGCCGATATGGAGACATTCCGCGTGGCACCGGATTATTATGTGGTCAAGTTCACCGTTCCGGACAAGTTCATTGGATATTATGCCAACGAATTGAATCTTGATGAGGAATTTGGCCTGAAGATGCTCGCCTTGAAGCGTGCCGAGACTTTGAAGAATTGTCTGGGCATCTCTTATGTGGAACGCAATGTGCGGAACGAACTGCCGGAAAATGACCTGATACAAGCCGGCGACCAGTTGGTGTGCTACGGACGATATAAGGCTTTCCAGAAGTTCTGGAAAGCACTATGATAATTGGTAGTTGGAAATGTGTCAAAAGTGGTGAATTTTGCCCCCCCCCATTTTCAACTAATCAAAGTCCTTCTCCCGACACCGATAATGGAAATAATCAGTCAGGAAGTGTGCATTCTTGCGTATGAACTCTTGCCCGTGTTCTTTTCCTTGCAAACTGTTCAGATAAGCGTCGGGCAGCATGCCTTCGTCTTGCAGGATGCAGCTCAGCTGGTAAGGGATGATGTCGGGGTTGATGATGAACATAATGGCGTTTTTCTCTGCTTCCTCCTTATTATAATTGGGGTTGTCCGGAGATTTGATGCATTCGCACAGCTTGAATTGGATATGTAGGCCGGTGTGCGGGTTGGCCATCAGCATGGCTCCGATTTCTGTATGTATGCGTGGTATGTCCAGGTCTTCTTTCAAGCCGTATCCCATCTTGTTCAGCAGAAAATCAGAGATTTCCTCTTGCGATTGGCAGAATACAAAAGATTTCCCGCCGGATGCTTTTATGAAATCATGGAATGTAGCCTTTTCATTCGTCTTTTCTTTCTGGTTCGTCAAGTCGTCCACATATTCCGCTATTTTCCGGTCGTACTTGTTTTCGAGAAGCATGCCGCACTGCCACCATGCGTTGCCAAAATAAATCAGTTCGCAGATAAGGGTGCTTTTCCCTACTTCTCTGCTACGGATGGCCGAGAGGTTCAAGGACTTCTTGGTTATCTTGAATTCGCATTCGTCTTCACTACACAAATCTTTGACGTACAGATACTCGTCGTCTTCTTTCTCCAGCAGATAGCAACTGTTTTCCCGTGCCTTCACCTTGCCCCAAAGCTGATGTTCGGGATGGGCTTTTCCGATGAGAGCCAGCCATTCCGGTGAGGTCAGCGACAGCAGGTTGCGGCGGCCTTTGAACGTCAGTGAGGTGCGTGTGGCATATATGAGGGTCTCTGCCATTTCGATAGTAATCTTTTCATCATTCAGCAACCGTTCAGCTTCGTCCCGGCATTGGGCGACATTTTCGATGTTGAAGTAGCATTGGTAGTGAAACCAGTTCAGTATCTCCCGGTAGCGGAAGAAGTCTTCTTCTCCCATAGCTGAGGGGTATAGAAATTCCTGCATCCTTTCATTTTCTGGAGCGGTTTCGTATTCCTCTGCAAGCAGTCCGTATATCTCTTGTGCAGTCTGCTCTATTCCGGGATTCTCGGGGTTGATGGCGCTTATTCCCCGGCACAGATATTGTATATGGTGCCAAAGCAGAAAGCGTATGTCCTCCAGATTGATTTCATCCGGAAAATAATCGCCTTTGATGGGGTAGAAGGGCAGATAGGCTCCGTATCGCTTCCGGCACTCGGCAGTGAATGCCTGCCAGATGCCGGTCTGGGAGATGACGTCCTCAAACCATGCGGCGAGGCAGAGGCTTGTATAGCGTATGTTTTCCTCTTCTTCGAAGGCGTTGGCTATCGTTGAAGAGTAGAGTCTTTTGTGGATTTCGTTTGCAATGCCGACGTAGTACTGGTCAACGCTGTTTGTCTGCTTGTACGGATGCAGTTCCAACCATTCTTTGGGGTATATTTTCTTCATGGTGCTAAAGCGAATTTGGTGTGTATCTTTATAAATTTTATTTTTCGGTGTAAAGATATGCTTTTTGTAGAATTTTTCTTGTTTTTCCTCCTTTTGATTAGTATATTTGTATGCTACTATTAAATCGTTCCATCGTGTGGAAAAAATCGTTCCACCATGGTGGAACGATTTTTCTTCCGTGGTGGAATGATATTTTCTCCATGATGGAACGATTAAAGAATCGCTTTTCTTTTCCTTAATGTTTGGGAAGAAGAAAAAAACAGAATTGCAGAACCATTTAAAAACAGAATATATATGAGTGCGTATTACGACCTTTTTGAGAAACCCGACGTCCGCCAGACCGGCGAGCAACAATCCCTTTATGCCCGCTTTGTCCCCAAGGGAACCATCGACCGCAAGGAATTTATCGAGCGTGTGCATCTTTTTACCGGCCTCAGCCGCAGCCTGCTGGAAGGAGCGATGGCAGGCTTTATGGACGAGTTGCGCGACTGCCTTGCCAATGGCTGGACGGTGGAGCTGGGCGAGCTGGGTTACTTCACCCCCTCTTTGAGTTGTACCCGCCAGGCGACGGACAAGAAAGAGCTTCGTGCTGCCTCCATCGCTTTGCGCGGGTTGAATTTCCGTCTGGGCAGGGAGTTCTATAAGGATTTGAAAGGTAAGATGCAGTTGGAGCGTTGTCCGCAATCGGCATCGGCGCCTGCTTCGTCTGCCGATGAGGCGTTGGGCGTGGAGCAGCGCTGGAAGTTGCTGGATGAGTATTTGCAGCAGTATCCTTGCATCAACCGCGCCCAGTATGCACGGCTGGCAGGACGCAGTTACAAGCAGGCTGTTGTCGATTTGAACAGGTTTATAGAAGAGGGGATGCTGATGAGGCATGGGATGGGGCCGAGTGTGGTGTATGCAAGGAAAAAGTGAGCAAGATTTGGCTATTTGCAATTCAGAAACGTACCTTTACACTAATTATAGATTGTTTTTATGGACAAGATGACTCCCGAGCAGCGGCATCACTGCATGAGCAGCATTCGTAGTAAAAACACGAAGCCGGAGATGGTGGTACGCCGTTATCTTTTTTCCCGTGGTTTCCGTTTCCGTGTCAATGTGAAGCGGTTGCCTGGCACGCCCGACATTGTACTCCGCAAGTATCGTACGGTGATATTCGTGAACGGATGTTTCTGGCATGGGCACGAGGGATGCAAATATTTTGTACTTCCCAAAAGTAATGTGGAATTTTGGAAGGACAAGATTGAACGGAATCGGCGCAGGGACTTGAAGGAACGGATTCAGTTGCGTTACATGGGGTGGCATGTGATGCAGGTATGGGAATGCCAGTTGAAACCCAAGGAGCGGGAGATGACACTGAAAGGGATTGAATGGGCACTGAATAGGATATTGCTGGAAAATTACGGAATGCGTAAGAAAGGTGAAATGAAACCTTATCGGGAATATGAAGAGGGAAATGGTAGGATGATAGCAGCCGATGGGATGGAGGATTACGGAAAGTGAGAAATTGCGTGGATAGAATAATGCATTATTTCCTTAAATAAGAAGTGGACCGCAAGTAAGGTTGCTTGCTTTTTATTATCTTTGCCCATTAAACGGAGAAAGAATATTTTTTATAATATTCTCATAAAAAGTGGAAAGAGAGTTTACATCCGTACGTGAACTTTTGAGTCTTACGGTTTAACCTTCTTGGTTCATTTGCCAAACTATCGGCTTCTAACTTCCGATAACTCCGGGCGAAGCCTTGACTCCCGATAACTGCCGTGAATAATATAGGTTAAACCTCCTTTAACCTCCGAAAACCTCCGTTAAAGCACCACCTCGTTTTCTGCCCGTTGTATCTTTGCATTGTGGTCACAAAGAAATAGGTTTTGCAGACTGACGAGCGAACAAGACCGGCTTTTATTAATCAACTTAAAATTAAAAAAACTATGGCTTTGAATTATGAAGTAAAAAAGAGAGTGTTCGGTTTTGACGAGACAAAAACGGAAAAGTACGTGGCGCAGATGAAGACTTTGGGGGTGGTCGCTTTCAGAGATTTATGCGACGAGGTTTCCAAGATAGGCATGGCGCCTCGCGGTGTGGTGAAGTTGGTGTTGGACGGATTGATTGACACCTTGAATATGAATATCAACAAGGGATTTTCGGTACAGTTGGGGGAGTTCGGCTGTTTTCGTCCCGGCATCAACGCCAAGAGCCAGGAAAAACAGGAAGACGTGACGGCAAGTACGATTTATCGCCGCAAGATTATCTTCACTCCGGGTTTCTACTTTAAGGATATGCTGACCCGCGCCAGTGTGGAGAAGATGAGTTGGCCGGGCAACGGGACTGTTTCCGGCGGCAGCTCCAATCCGAATCCGGATGGCGGAGGTTCCGATGGTAATCAGGGAGAAAATCCGTTAGGATAAGCATTCTGTAAATAAGGAGAATATGAACTTTCTCGGAAAAAGGTTCATATTCTCCTTGAAATACTTGACTTCGCCTTTTGAATATCGTATCTTTACGTCAATCATTTTAAATCAGACCAACTGTTATTATGAAAACAAAAAACGGATTTCGTGTAATGACCTATAAAAAGAAAGATTTGGCATGCCTCTATTGCCCAAACGCTACTGCACGTTGCGCCATCCGCACCCTGACGCGGTGGATAAAGCGGAATCACGAACTGTATGAAGCCTTGGCGCATACCGGCTACAATGTAAGGACACGGACATTCATGCCGAAGCAGGTGAGCCTCATCGTACAGTATCTGGACGAACCTTAATATTCTTTTCAACCTCATTTATTATGTTAAAGCGGGAAGTTGCGGTTAAACTTCCCGCTTTTGTTTTTGTCATAGATACGTTGCAACACAATAGGTATAACTGACATAAGGTATTAATTAAAAAAAGAGAAAAATGATGAAAAGAATAGTTCTGATATGGATGGCCGCCTTCCTGATGGGTGGCATGGCAATGTCACAACATGCCCGCCGCAGTGATAAAATGCCCGAACTGAAAGTCCGTGCCGAGCGCATGACGGAACGGATGGTGAAAGAGTACTCCCTGAACGATACGCAGAAACAACAACTGCTGGAAGCCAATCTGGCATTGGCCGAGAAAATGGAAGATATGCCGATGCACCGTGCCAAAGCACACAAGCATTTGAAGAGAGAAGGTAAGCGCCATCAATTGACGGATGAGCAGCGCGCGCAGAAAAAAGCGGAGATGGAAAAGAAACGTGAAGAGATGAAGGCTGCCCGTATTGCTTATGATTCACAACTCCAGAAGATTATGACGGAAGAACAATATGCTGCATACAGCAAGAAAGTGCAGGATAGAAAAGCAAAAATGGAATCTAAAAGAAAATAAATTTTCTATTGCATTCAATTTGTACTATTTTTGTCCGGTCAATTACTAAAAACAAAACAATGAAGAATATAGTCTATATTTTGGTATGTGCATCGGTTGTCTTTTTCACAGCTTGTTCGTCTCAAGACAAGAATAAGAAAGACGGCCTGCTATTGATGCAGGATAGTACAGAATTTGCCGGTCTGCAGCGCATGCAGGTGTCTGACGTAAAAACATCCTTTAGGTATAAGGGAAAAGAGTATCAGTCTTCTGTAGTGCGTCGGCCGGATGAATCTTTGCCGATAGTGAAAAACGAGCAGGGAGAGAAATTTGTGGATAACCGTATTACCTTGCACATTACGTGCGATGGGAAGCAGGTGGTGGATAAAGTGTTCACCAAAGATAATTTTGCTTCGTTGGTGGATGCCAAGTTTATGAAGTACTCCATTCTTGAGGGGCTGGTCTATGACAAGACCACTCCGCAGGGAATCATATATGCGGCCAGTGTCTGCTATCCGCAATCCGACCTTTATGTTCCCATCAGACTGACCATTACGGCTGACGGGAAAATCTCCATGGCAAAAGAGGAACTGCTGGAGGAGTATCAGACAAACAGCATTGATTAGTGGATGGTTTTCCAGATTGTTTCCTGTTTTATAGACCATCTTTGCCGGTATGAAAATCCTGATTGTAGAAGATGAGCAAGATTTGCGGGAAACCATCCGCACTTCGCTCCTGAAAGAAAAGTTTGTCGTAGAGACTGCTGCCGACTATTTCTCGGCATTAGATAAAATCAATGACTACGATTACGACTGCATTCTACTGGATATAATGTTGCCCGGTGGAAACGGTCTGGACTTGCTGCGTGAGTTGAAACGGCTGCACCGCAGTGACAGCGTGCTGATTATCTCGGCCAAAGATTCTCTGGACGACAAGGTGGATGGGCTGGAACTGGGAGCCGACGATTACCTTACAAAGCCTTTCCATTTGGCAGAACTCAATGCACGTGTCAAGTCATTGATACGTAGAAGGCAGGCGAAGGGAGATGTGACCGTCACTCTTGGAAATCTTCTGTTCTATCCCGATAAACGGCAGGTAGAGATAAACGGAAAGCCTTTGCTACTGAACCGTAAGGAGTTCGACCTGCTCTATTATTTTGTTGTCAACCCTGGCCGGGTCATCAATAAGATGAGTCTTGCCGAGTCGGTGTGGGGAGATAATATAGACCAGACGGATTCGCTGGATTTTATCTACTCGCAAGTGAAAAATCTGCGTAAGAAATTGAAACAAGCTGAGGCTAGCGTAGAATTAAAGGCTGTTTATGGATTCGGCTACAAACTCTCCGAATTATGAAACTGTTGAGCTACACTTACCGCAAACTTGCATGGCTGATGTTTCTGCTGATGGCAGTGTGGGGTGTGCTGTTCTATTACGCAATCATCGACGAGGTGGTGGATGAGACGGACGATACATTGGAGAATTACGGTGATATATTGATGGAGAGTGCGCTTCACGACCCCGCGATACTCGAAACAGAAGGCTCGTTGATGTCTTTCTATAAGTTCACTCCAATATCCGAAGAAGAAGGGCGGCATTACCGGCAAGTGTTTTATGATGCTACAGTCTATATCGAACTGGAGGATGAAGACGAGCCGGTACGTGTCATGTGTACCGCTTTCCGTATGCCCGACGGGCAATATTATGAGTTGAAACTGATGATTTCCATTCTGGAGCGGGACGATATGGTGGAGGCTATGCTTTGGTATCTGGGAGCGCTGTTCCTGCTGTTTCTAATCTGTACTTCCATCGGCATTCAATTGGTGTTGAAGGGGGTGTTCCGTCCATTACATAAGCTGCTTGACTGGCTGCACCGCATTCAGCCCGGCAAGGAGGTGCCTTCATTGGACAACCCGACGAAGATACGGGAGTTCTGCCAGTTGAGTGACGCCGCATTGGATATGGGAAACCGCAGCTACAAGGCATACGAGGAGCAGAAACAGTTCATCGAGAATGCCTCGCATGAGTTGCAGACACCGCTTGCCATCGTGAGGGGAAAAGTGGAACTGCTGGCTGAGAGTGAAGGAATGACGGAACAGCAAATGAAGGAACTGGACGAGATATATGTCACGTTGGACCGTGCCGTGAAATTGAATAAGTCCCTGTTGTTGCTTTCCCGTATAGAAAACGGGCAGTATACTGAGATGGAAGATGTCTCGGTAGATGAAATATTGGATGAACTCTTGCCCGACCTGATGGATATTTATGAACATAAGTGCGTGAATCTGATACGGAAACGGGAGGAACAACCTTTTATCATCCGTTGTAATCATTCGCTGGCGCAAATACTGGTTTCCAATCTGGTGAAGAATTCGTTGCTGCACAATAGGGAAGGGGGGGAGTTGCAGGTGCTTACCACTCCAACTTCGCTGGTCATCAGAAACACGGGGGATATTCCTTTGGATGGAGAGAAGCTGTTCCGGCGTTTTTATCGCGGCATGGATGGCAAGAAGGATTCCACAGGACTGGGGCTTGCCATTGCGCGTTCCATTGCATTGTCGTCTTCACTGAAGCTTACGTATGAATGGCAGGATGGCATGCATTGCTTCTGTCTGGTTAAAGAAAACTAAAAAAATCGTAAACTGCGATTATTCCCAAATCTTTCCTAATTCTCTACTGTTATTTGCAGTGTGAATGATATGAAATTTATTAGTAACATTAAAAAATGACGATTATGAAGAAAGTATTGTCTATTTTTATATTGGCTCTTGTAGCTGTTCAGTTTGCTTTTGCCGGTGATGTAATTACTCAGGATGCCAAGCTGCTTCCGCTGACAGCGCGTAACTTTATCAATCAGTATTTCTCGAAACCGCATATTTCGCATATCAAGATTGAAAGTGAAATACTGCAGACCAAGAAATATGAAGTGCTGCTGACCGACCGTACGGAAATTGATTTCGATAAGAAAGGAAATTGGCTGGAAGTGGATTGCAAGAAATCTGCTGTTCCCGAAGCATTGATTCCGGTTCCGGTAAAGGAATATGTGAAGACCAACTTCCCGAGAGAGATTATTACCAAGATTGAGCGCGGACGTACCGGTATGGAAGTCGAGCTGAACAATGACTACTCTTTGAAGTTCAACAAAAAAGGAAAATTTGTCAGTATGGACGACTGATTTTTTAGTAAATATTTTAACTTTATATGAAAATGATGAGAATGAAGATTCAAATGTTGGCGATGATGTTCATCACCGCCTTGGCACTTGGTGCATGCAGTAATGATGACGACAAGGATGATGTGAAAGTGCCTGAAGCAATGTCACAGGCATTGAAGTCCAAATACCCTTCCGCAATCCATGTGGAGTGGGAACAGAAAGGAGGTTATTTGGTGGCAGACTGTAGAGTGGATGGCCAGGAAAAGGATGTATGGTTCAATAATCGGGCAGAATGGGTGTTGACGGAGACAGAACTGCTTTGGAACGATCTTCCGGGAACTGTACTGACTTCTTTCAGCGGCAGTAAATATGTTGGCTGGAAGATAGAGGAGATTGTTCTTTTGGAGTATCCGGTAGTGCCTATGCAGTTTGTCATTGAAGTTGAAAAGGGAAATGCAGAGTATCAATTGTTCTATTCGGAAGAAGGCGACTTGCTGCAGACAAAAGATGTGAGCGGTGATAGGGATGATACGTATTGGCCGATAAAACTTGATTAAAGTATAAGGGATTAGGGACTAGTGTTGTGGTAATCATATTGCCCCCCTAATCCCTAATTCCTAATTTCTGGCTACATCGGTTTATAGTCCTTTGCCAGTCCTCCTTCACTGGTTTCTTTGTAGAGGGAGGGCAGGTCGTTTCCGGTTTCTTTCATGACTTCTACCACCTTGTCGAATGATACGCGGTGCATGCCGTCGGTGAAAGAGGAGTAAAGGTTGGCATCCAGGGCGCGTGCGGCGGCGTAGGCATTACGTTCGATACATGGGATTTGTACCAGTCCGCAAACCGGGTCACAGGTCATTCCCAAATGATGCTCCAATCCCATTTCAGCGGCATATTCTATTTGTGCCGGACTACCTCCAAACAATTGGTTGGCCGCGGCTGATGCCATAGAACATGCTACGCCTACTTCTGCCTGGCATCCGGCTTCCGCTCCCGAAATGGAAGCGTTGGTCTTCACGATATTTCCTATCAGTCCGGCTGTGGCAAGGGCACGGAGTATGCGTGTGTCGCTAAACTCCCGGCTTTTTTGCAGATGATAGAGCACTGCAGGTACAATGCCGCACGAACCGCAGGTAGGTGCAGTGACAATGACCCCGCCTGACGCATTTTCTTCACTTACTGCCAAGGCATAGGCAAATACCAGTCCGCGCGACTGGAGGGAAGCCTTGTAGCCACTGGCACGTATATAATAGGTCGAGGCTTTCCGGCGCAGATTCAGAGGGCCGGGCAAGACTCCTTCACTATCCAATCCCCGTTTTACGGCAGCTTGCATGGTTTTCCATACCTCCTGCAGGTAATCCCAAATATCGCTTTCCTCGCATTCCTTGACGTACTCCCAATAACTTTTTCCGGTACGTTCACACCATTGCAGTATTTCGGTCATGCGGTTCATTTCGTATACATCCGGGGTGTTGACGGATGAGGTTCCGTCATTCTCCTCTGCCAGGGCACCGCCACCGACACTGAATACAGTCCATTGGTCTGTCTCCTTGCCTTCACTGTCCAAGGAGACGAATTTCATGCCGTTGGGATGGAAGGGCAGGAATATTTTGGGTTCCCAGATTATTTCTACCGGTGCTGCGGGTTGCAGTGTCTCGGTGATGGCAACATTGGTCATGTGTCCCTTGCCGGTAGCAGCGAGGCTTCCGTATAGGGTTACTTGGAATGCGGCTGCTTTGGGATGTTTTTCCAAGAATATCTGAGCTGCCTTGCGTGGCCCCATAGTGTGGCTGCTGGATGGGCCGGTACCGATACGGTAGAGTTCTTTGATTGATTTCATATATTTCAAAATTTATCAAATTTATGATTTAGCTTTAACTATCAATTATCCATTAATTCAAGTCTACAACGGTGATGCCTGCTCCGCCGAACTGTATATGTTCGTCGGCAAAGTGGCGTACTCCGGGAACAGTTTCCAGATATTGACGGATGAGCATGCGTAGGATGCCTGTCCCCGTTCCGTGAAGGATACGCACGCGTGACATGCCGACAAGGATGGCGTCATCAATGAAATAAGTTACGGCTTGCAAGGCCTCGTCACCTCGCATACCTCGGACATCGATGTCTTGCTTGAAATGCAGTTTCTTCTCGTACATGCTGTCTTGGGTCTGGGCACTGATAAAAGTGCTTTTGGTGGACACATCAGCTTGTTTAGGCTGCGCGTTGGTACGTTCCAGTCTATCCAGCTTTACGGTAGTCTTGATACTGCCGAACGCGATGACCGCATTCTTGCCATTTACTTCCATTACTTCGCCCACAGAGGTCTGTCCCTTTATTCTGACGTTGCAGCCGGGGATGATGGCTGCGAGACGTTCTGCTTCTTTCCGTGCCTGCTGTTCTGCCAAAGCTTGAGCAGACAGCCCGTTTTCTTTTCCTTTGCCCGCTTTCTTTTCCTTTTTCCGGTTTTGCTTCTCTTTCAGCTTTTCCATTTTGCGGGCAATTTTTTCTTCCAGTTCCTTGTTGGCAAGTGCTTCCATTGATTCACGGAAGTCCGTCAACTCCTGGCGGGCCTGGCGTGTCTTTTCTTTTTCTGCTTGGGCTTCTTTGATGGAGCGTATGGTGTTCTCGATGCGCGCATTGGCTTCCCGCATCAGTTGCTCCATTTCTTCCTTTGCTTTGCGCAGAATCTCCTTCCGGGATTTCTGCAAATCTTCTATTTCAGTTTGATAGCGCTCTATGGTCTCTTCCATGTACTTTTCACGCTGGCGTATTGTCTGGCGTTTGCCTTCCCAGTAGCGTTTGTCGCGCACAATGTCTTGCAGGTACTTATCGGCATTGATGTATTCGCTGCCCACGATTTCCGAGGCATCGGCAATGACATCTTCCGGAAGACCAATCTTGCGGGCAATCTCTACAGCGAACGAACTGCCCGGATTGCCTATCTGCAACTGGAACAGTGCTTGCATCAGATGGCGGTCATAGAGCATGGCACCGTTTACTACACCTTCGTGGTCTTCGGCAAAATGTTTTAGGTTCTGATAGTGTGTGGTGATGACACCGAACGTCTGTTTTTGGTTGAAACGTTTCAATACGGCTTCAGCGACAGCGCCTCCAATCTGGGGTTCAGTTCCACCACCGAATTCATCAATCAAGATGAGGCTCCGTTCATTGCAGCTTTTCATCATGATTTTCATGTTCGTAAGGTGGGAGGAGTAGGTACTCAAATCATCTTCAATGGACTGCTCGTCACCTATGTCGATGAATATGCTGCTGAATATTCCGGCATGACTGCGTTCGTGCATCGGGATGAGCAGTCCGGATTGCAGCATGTATTGCAGTAAGCCCACTGTCTTTAGGCAGACGGATTTACCGCCTGCATTTGGACCAGAGATGATTAGGATACGTTGCTTCTCATTCAGTTCGATGTCAAGTGGTACTACTTCTTTGCCATGTTTGGCAAGAGAAAGTTGCAAGAGCGGGTGCACAGCCATTGTCCAGTCTAGCAACTGCTTGTTTTCGAGAGCTGGTTTCAGCCCGGATATCTGCTCAGCAAACAGTGCTTTGGCACGTATGAAGTCTATTTCAGCAAGGAATTCGTATGATAGCAGTACGTCGGGGATGGAGGGACGCAGCTGGTTGGAGAAGTCCGTCAGGATGCGGATAATTTCTCTGCGTTCGTCACTTTCCAGTTCCCGTATGCGATTGTTGGCTTCCACTACTTCGGCAGGCTCGATGAATACGGTTTTACCGCTGGCCGACTCGTCGTGTACAATACCGCGTATTTTCCGTTTCAGTGCCGGTGCAACGGGAATGACCAGACGGCCGTCACGCATGGTGGGTGTTACGTCTTTGTCCACAACTCCCTCGGACTGGGCATTTCGTAGAATGCTGTTCAGTGAGCGAGAGATGCTTCCCATAGTACTTGCCAGTTCCCGGCGGATGCGTGCCAACTCTGTAGAGGCATTGTCCTTGATTTTTCCGTAAGGAGAGAGGATGCCGTTTATTTTTGTTATGAGCTGTGGGAAAACGGTGATGTCTCCCGCTAGTCTTTTCAGACAAGGGTAGGGGGAAGCCCTTTCTTCCTCATCATCGTCGCTTTTTTGTAGGAAGCGTACAATATCACGTATGGTTTCCAGTGAACGGCGCAGGTCAAAAAGCTCTTGTTCATCCAGATACATGCCTTCCACGCGTATGCGTTTTAATGATGGGCGTACATCAAAAAAATATTGTGCCGGGAAATTATCTTCTTCTTGGAGTATACGTACAAATTCGGTGACTTGGTCCAGACGTTCTTCCACCTCTCCAAAGCAATTGGAAAATGTCATGTTCATCACCCGTTCTTCGCCAAGTGTACTGAGGCATTTTTCTTTCAGTAATTGGCGTATTTGGTCGAAACCTATTTTCTGTTCAAAGTTCTGCGGATATATCATGGTGCAAAAGTACTATTAATTCATGAAAAAATAGAAAAGAAGTTTGCAGAATTAAAAATGATTTGTACCTTTGCACCGCTTTAAGAGAAAAGCACTTCTTGAAAGAGGAGTTTGGAGAGGTGGCAGAGTGGTCGATTGCGGCGGTCTTGAAAACCGTTGTACTGCGAGGTACCCGGGGTTCGAATCCCTGTCTCTCCGCAATAAACGCTGAAAATCAGCAAATTGCAAAGCAAACACCCAATTTTACACCCAAGAATGTAAAGTTGGGTGTTTTTGTATTATTTGGAAAAGCCACTCAACTTTGACCCTTTTGGCCACGCAAGATTTGCCCACCTTTTTGTACTATATGATTGACCCTTTAAAGTCCTGGTGTTGGGGGGCAATATTATTTTACCCTTTTAAAAATTCTCGTTTTTCTTAGATTTTAATTTTCGCATACTTTCACCATATAATTCTATAGTATGGGCCGTATGTATGATGCGGTCAAGGATTGCATCGGCTATTGTTGGATCACCTACCATGTCATACCAGTTGGAAGATGGATACTGCGATGTGATGATGACAGATTTCCGTTCATGCCTATCCTCAATAATTTCAAGCAGTATGGGACGCTCTTTGGCGTCAAGTGGTACAATAAACAGGTCGTCAAGAATGAGTAGCTGGCAACGCTCAATCTTCTTGAGTTCCGCTTCAAGTGTACCTTTTACTTTGGCGACTTTCAGCGCACCGAGCAGTTTCGGAGCATTGGCATAGAAGGTACGGAATCCCCTTTTGCATGCTTCGTGTCCAAGGGCACAGGCCAAATAGCTTTTTCCCGTTCCGGAAGAACCAGTAATGAAAAGGTTCTGTGCCTTATGCACAAAATCAAGGGTGGCGATACGTTCCATCTGATTGCGGTCCAGTCCCCGGTTCGTGGCATAGTCAATATGCTCAATATAAGCCTTGTAGCGGAATGCCGCATTTTTGGTGAGCCGTGCAATGGCAGCCTGGGAGCGATAGTCCCATTCGCGTGCAAGGAGCATGGAAAGGAACGTGTCCGCAGTCATGGATTGCGGAGTGGTGCCGGCAAGACTTTCCCTGAAAGCCTCTGCCATACCATGCAATTTCATACGGTTCATTAAATCCAGTGATATGGTATTCTGGTCTTGTTGTCCCGTAACGGGAGCTGTTTTATTGTTTACTTCCATAAATAATAGTTTTATTGTTTGTCTTTTTTGTAATATTCACGTCCACGTATATTTTTGTGGGTCAATGGAATCTGGGAAGTCACGTTGGACTGTACTTTTCCGTCCTCATCAGGAAGGAAATCCACATCTTCTCCCAGTTCAAGCACCTCGCGCAAGGCTTGGTATCCGTATTGCAATTTCTGATCCGCACATGCGCAAGCCGCAACTAGACGGTCACGGCCGTATTTCTTCTCCAGTGTCATGATGCCACGGCATGACCTGAACGCTTTGGGTGGATATTGCATGACACGCTCCACTTCCTGAAGATAGTTCAATACGATGTTGTCTATTTCCGAGGCACGTTGAAAGAGTTCCTCCAAGTCCTTGTCATAGGGACCATAATGACCAGGCAGGTTGTGCTCCTTTTTCCAAGAATAAGTGTAAGGAATGTCACAGCGGTCGTGGGTGGCGACAAGGTTCATTCCACAATAGATTTCCACCGTGTCGGCATCATAGAGAATCGTCATGCGCCTGCCTACATACTCTTTCGGAACACTGTAATGGTGCTTGAACAAGGAAACGTAAGAGTTCTTTCCCACGGTCATCAGTTTCCTTTCTTTCATTACGTAGCGTTTCACGGGAAGCGGACGAAGATAATCCTTCTCTCCATGAAGGAATATTTCCTTGCGTGACATCTCCCGTCCGGCCATCACCTTTTCATTGAAATCAAGCAAGGAAATATGGATGGCGGTATTGAGTTCCTCCAAACTGGAAAATGTCATTCCCTCTATATCAAGGTAAATGGAACGGTAGAGGAGCTTTACGGCATTTTCTACCAAAGCCTTGTCCTTGGGGTGACGCACACGAGCAGGATAGACCACACAGCCGTAATATTCGGCAAAAGCGGCGAAATCATCATTGATGACAGGTTCGTTGCGGTCGCTTCGTGTGACGGCAGCCTTCAGATTGTCGGGGACGATAGCCGCAGGAACACCTTCAAAATATTGAATGGCATTCTCGCATGCCTTTATCAGGTCTTCCTTGCGTTGCGACCATACGGCTTCGCAGTAGGTATAATGGCTGAACGGAAGGATGGCAACAAATACCTCGGCTTTCTTCGTCTCGCCCGTCATTTCATCAACAACTTCAAGTCTGTCACCGGCAAAGTCAATATACATCTGCTCTGCGGCATAGTGCTCTACATGACCGACAACCTTAATGTGAAACCTGTATTCGCTGACAATCCGTTTGAAGGAAGACAACTGATAGCCGTCCGGATATTCGGTATGGTACTCCTTGAACAGTTTTCGGACACTCATACCTTTGCGTGACAGACGAGATACATATCCGGGAAGCAAGGCCTCCAATTCAATCCTTTTGGATGAAGGCTCCCGATGCCGGGTATCCGTGCAGCCGAACAGTTCATCCAACTGTCCATTGGGCAGGGAAAGAAGCTGTTCAATACTCTTGCCGCTTGAAAGGAATAAGCGGACATATTTGCGGACTGTATTACGGGAAATATGAAACGTAGATGCCGTTTCCTTGATTCCTATGCCAGCCGCATAACATCTTAAAATGTTTTTGATTCGTTTATTCATTTGTATAGATTTTATTTTCTCCCCCGTTACACCAGGACAAGGGTACTCAAATCTACACAAAAAAACTATAATTATAGGTGAAGCAAGTGGGCAACACTATTTTAGCCAAAGGGGTCAATCATATTTTAGCCAAAAGGGATAATTCTGCGTGGCCAAAAGGGTCAAAGTTGAGTGGCTTTTCCAGTTGCCATCAGGCGTTTCAATTCGTTACGGCTGATATGTTTCAGCTTTGGAGGATTCTTCTTTTCATATTCCACGTCCTCGATAGGGTTGGCACGTATGATTTCCCTGTCCACTGCAAGATACAACAGCCTGTTGAGCCAGCACAGGCACTTGTTCATCTTGTCTGTGCTGCATCCCAAGTCCTTTAACAGAAATGTCTTGTAATCGTTGCCGAACCCTTCCGTTATTTCCTCCAACGGTATATCCTGCATGTCATACACCGATTCTATGTACAGCCTGATACAGTCCTGAAAGATAATGGATTGTCGGTAAGTGGAACGTGATTGTATCTCGACAGAGCGTTTCTTCAACCTCTCCAGCTCTTGTTTGCCTGTTTGTAACAGGGTTGTGGGCAAGGAGCTTTCCGCCACTATGGTGTTTTTCAGCAATTCCGCACTGACAACACCCTGTTCTTTCAGTATGGTGTCGTATGTATCTTCAATGTGTTGGCGATATTGGCTTAACCGTCCGTTTGTGCGAACGTCCTTTACCTCGCCCTTTTTACTGTTCCAATCATCTGGATTGCAATAAATACCCGTGGAAAGCACCGCCTGTTTGCCATCTATGGAGATTCTGCACCAAATGGCGGTCGTACCATCAGCTTTCACCTTGCTGCGGTTGATGTAATAGAGTTGTTTGAATGTACTGCGCATAACTGATTATCTTATTGAACTTGATTAAATAGTTGCATCAGAGAACAAGCACCAAGTCTTTGGTCGCTTCGATAAATGTGTCCATGTCCTCAAAAAGTTTCTTCGGGGTCACACGGGCGTAAATTTGCGTTGTCTGGATATTGGTGTGTCCCAACATTCGGCTGATGGTTTCGATAGGTACACCCTCTTCAAGCGTTATCAGGCTTGCGAAACTATGGCGTCCGACATGATAGACGATATCGGTTTTGATTCCTGCCAGTACACGGAGGCTCTTCATGTTGGCTCTCAACACGCGGTAGTCCTGAACAGGCAGAAGTGTTTCCCGTGATTCGTCCTTGTATTTGTCCAATAGGGCAATCGCTTCGGGAAGCAGTTTCACCCGTGCGAGGTACTCGTTTTTCTTGCGGTGGTATTTCAGCCACAGGTTCCCGTCATCGTCGGAAAAGAGATTGTCCCGCGTGATGGACACGGTATCGGCATACGCTGTTCCGGTGTAGCAGGCAAACAGGAACAGGTCACGGGTGAGGGCAAGCGAGGGCCTGCGACGCACGGATATTTCCACGTCACGTACTTTCACAAACTCCTCCCGTGTGAGTGCCTTCGGTGCGCTGATTTCCTGTTTCGGCAGCTTGAAGTTGCAGAAGAAATAGCGTTCGGAATGTCCCTCCTTGTAGGCGATGCGGCATACCTTCTTCAAAAGGGCAAGGTAATGGCGCACGGATTGCAGGGATTGTTTCTTCTCATCGAGCACATAGTCCTGAAAATCCCAGATGAACCGCTCGTAAAGTTGCCCGAAGGCGACATCCTCCGTCTTGAATCTCTCACGGATGAACCCTGCGAGAATCTGCCGTGTGTAGTAATACTTGGAGTATGTTCCTTCGGCACGGTCGATGCCTATACGCGATTTCAAGTCCTCGTTGATACGGTCAAACTGTTTCAACAGGGTCATCTGCTTATCCATGCTCCCCTGAAACATGTCCTTGACTGCCGTAGCGTCAAACTCCTGCTTGCGTTCCAACAGAGAATCAAATGCGGAATTGATGGCAAGCAGCAGTTTCTCAATCTTGGCGTTGGTTTCAACCGCTTCTTTGCTCTTGCCGTTCAGACGGCTTTCACGGGGATTCCATAATTCGGGAGTGCAGGACAGCTTGCATCCGAACTGTGCCATTGTGCGGTTTACCGTGATGCGTCCCATGATGGGAGCCTTTCCCGATTTGTCCAGTCCGCTCTTTTTGAGGTAGAGCAACACCTTGAATTTTTCTACTTTCATACGCTTATATTTTTTAGTGCAAAATTACTTGCCGTATAAGCGTTCCTTGATATGCAAAACATTGTGTATGAGCGCAAACAAAACGGTGAGGATTTCTTTTCATTGCCTGCCGTTACCTATTCCTGTTTCGGTAACTGCCCGGCTAACGGTTTGGTAACTGAACAACCTCAATATTCCGTTATCATTTGCATTTTATCTACTTGGCAGAATGCTGAAACAAAGCTCATTTCAAACGGTTTACGTTTTATATTTACCTGTTCGCTTTCCCTTGCAGAACCTATCACTTTCCACCTTGCCCGGCACACGTTCGCCACGACCACCACGCTGTCAAAGGGCGTACCCATTGAAACGGTATCCAAGATGCTGGGACACACAAACATAGAAACCACGCAAATTTACGCTCGCATCACTAACAGCAAGATAGGCAGCGATATGCAAGGGCTTGACAAGAAGTTTGTCGGCATCGAGAAGATTTACAAGGAAGTCGCCATGTAAATTTTCAGTTACCTATATACCGTTGGTAACAAAACAGGTAACGATTTTGGTAACGAAATACCACCTAATAAGCTATATCCGAGTATTTTACATTCTTTCACCTTGCGGGCAGTCCACCGACTACCCGCATTTTTTATTCCCTTTTCCACTGGCACATTCCCCGAAACGCCAGCCGTGCGTGGCATGGCTGACTGTATTTCGTGAAAAGAGCCGTTGGAAACCCGCACAAGCGTACCGCAAGATGAACTTGCCATACCCTTGCCTTTCCCGCCCGCATGGAGGATGAAAGGGAACAAGCACTTTTCCCCTGTTTCCCTATCTGTAAATCTTCCTCATTATGCAGTCCCCCAGCCGGGACAGTCGTTTTTATCATTTCAATAGGCAAAGGTAGCTACGGGGGCTTTTGGCTCTGCAAATTGGGTTTCATCGAAAAAAATTGTTCCAGCTTCCCGTTGGTCGGAAAAAATCTTTGTCGGAAAAATTTGCATAGCAAGACCCCTTCACCAACCAGCCTATGTGAAACGAAAACGACCGACCCGACCGGAAGACGCATAAAAAAAAAGTCGGATTTACGGGAAACAGGAAAAAAGTTCAGTGAAACTTCGACTCCCGTAGCTTATGCAAAGATTTACATAAGCTACGTTATGTATAGGGAATAATTATGTAAAGTTTGTTTGGTTTGTTTTTATTAAGTTACTGATTTTCATCTGTTAAATAACATAATATCCCAAACAAACTTCACATAAGTTTTAATACTTAGTCCGTAAATCCTTTAGATAACCCAACAAGGATTTGTCTTTTTGCCATGTCGTTTTACCCTCTTTTATTATTCCCGGATTTACACGTGACAATGCCTCCAGCTTCTTCTTTTCACTTGCACGAGCATATATTTCTGTTGTAGTTGTTGAAACATGCCCTAAAAAATCCCTTATATAAACCAAATTTAGAAACTGTTTAAAAATTACACAATAATTTTGTTAAGCATGATTTTGCAGAAAGCAAGTTGAACCATAGGCTCTGCAGTATCAGCATGGAACTCGTAGTCTATCGTCAGCCTTCTGAAGTTTTCCAGCCATGCGAATGCTCTTTCAACAATCCATCGTTTCGGAATGACCTTGAACTTTGACGGGCATTCATCAGGTCTGAGAACAACTTCAAGTTCCCATTTAAATTTGTCAAATACCCAATCTGCAAGGCTTCCTCTATAGCCACCATCCGCAAGGATTTTGGCAAGACGAGGAAATTTGTAGGATAGCCTCTCAATGACTTTCGGAGCCCCCTTGCTGTCATGAACATTGGCTTCATGCACGTCTACAGACATCAGATAACCTTGGCTGTCAACGATTATATGCTGTTTTCTGCCCTTAATCTTCTTGTTGCCT